>JALRGB010000489.1 GCA_023253575.1 Verrucomicrobiales bacterium | reverse complement strand
AATGGCGTGACCCGAGTGGCCATGGACAAATTGCCCCCAGATCTGCAGCGCAAATTCTTGTATGACCCCGACGAGGTGAAGCGCCAAGAGGAGGCCCAAGCGGCGGCGGCCACGGCCTCAGAGGGATTGGAAGGACTGGATGGTCAAGTAGTCCAGCGTGATCCCAGCCGGTCCGTCAATCCCATCGTGGTTCATAATTTGCGCACGCGGATCCAGACGCGGCAGAAAGACATTCAAAAAGCCACGGTCGAGGCGCAACGGGTCAAACAATCGGGTTTTACTTCCACCAATCTCGGGCAGTTGCGGATCCGGGTGCTGGATCAGCGCCGGACCCGCCTTCAGGATGAAATAAAGGCGCTAGTCGCCATGCTGGATAAAGAACTGAACGGCTAATTCGGGATTCGATGTGTGCCAATCTCAGGCGTCAGACTGGGGGTGACAGTCTGTGGAGTCCGTCCCAGGCGCATGGATCGGCGGCCTTCGCGAGCCGGTCTCTGACGATCAACGCCATTGATCTGCAATCAACCCGGCCCAACGGCGGGCTTTGGTTTCGAAGCTAGTGTCTGGATCGGCGTACAAGATGCCGCGGGACACGTTGATCACGCTTGGGGCCAGACGGGAAGCAGGTCCAAGGGCTGTGACTTCACCGCCTTGGGCGCCCAGGCCTGGGACGAGCAGCGGGGCATCAATCACCCGAGCCATCACTTCGGGTGAGGCGTTGGTCAGGCCGACCACAAATCCGACCTCGGTGGCTCTTTCGGCGGCGCGGGCGGCCATGTCGAGGGTATGTTCAAAAACATGTCGACCATCCCCGAGTTTTTGCAGGGCGAATTCGGCGGCTCCGGGGTTTGAGGTGACCGCGAGCAGATAAACGGCGCGGCCGGGGAAATCGAGGAATGGCTCGATCGTGTCATAACCGAGGGAAGCATTGAGGGTGACGGCATCGGCGCCAAAATGGCCAAAAGCGGCCTGAGCATACGCTTTCTGGGTTTCTCCGATGTCTGATCGTTTGGCGTCGAGGATGACCGGGATCTCTTTCGGAATCATTCCCAGTACTGATTCCAGCAGGCGAAACCCGGCCGAGCCGAGTTGCTCGAAGTAGGCACTGTTGGGTTTGTAGGCGGCGGTGAAAGGAATTGTTTCTTCGATCACCTGGCGAAGGAAGTCGGCCGGATCGCCTGGGATCAGGTCGAACCGGGGATCGAGGCCCACGCAGAGGCGGGATCCGGTGGCGGCGATGCGGGCGGTCAGTTTTTCGGTATAGCGCGTCGGCATGGGTCAATTATGGAGCGGGGGAGAGGGAAGATTTTTCTGTGAGGTGGCCGTGGGCGCCGGCTTGGCTGTGGTCTGGGACGACGCCGTGGGAGAGGCGGTCGAAGTGGAAGAGCAGCAGTGTTTCCGCATCTGGCTGGTGGCGGCGCGTGGGGACGAAGTTTTCGGCATAGCGCACGCCGGTGCTGAGGCGTACTTCATCGATCCAGCCTGCCAAGCCGCGGGTGGGGGCGCCCTGTTCGTTCGGGTCGGCTCCGAGATAGAGTGGCAGTTCATTGCGACGGCGGACGCCGGCTGCGGGTCGGCGTTCCACGAGTTGGCCATTGACGAAGAGGGCTACCGACTGGCCGTCGAATACGCCGGCCAGATGGGTCCATTGGTGGAGGGCCAGTGGTTCTTGGGCAGCAGCCGAGGCGTAGTGGTCGCTCACATGGACGAGGAATGAAGGCACGCCATTTTCGGCAAGCAGGCCGTATTCCGAGGTTTGGGTTTTGGCGATCAAGCCAGTGGTCGGTTGTGCTTTATCGGGATGGACCCATCCTTCGAGGGTGAACGGACCGTCTGGCAGGTTGAAATGGGCTGATTCCACGCGGACTCCCGAGGAGCCGCCGTCTCCATGGAGTGCCATTTCCGGCAGTGCCGCGGTGAAGGTTTCCGGGGGCAGGGCGCCGAGGCGCATCTGGGCGGGAAACCTGCGCGGAGGCAAGGTGGTTCGCGCGTCTTCTTCGAGGTAATCGGTCTCGAGCAGGAAGACGGGGGCCTGCGCGGCAGCGGTCAGTGCGGCCTGCACTCGAACGTAAGTGAACGAAAAAGTTTTCTCCTTTCCGGCGTCCACCACGGCGTGTTGATGGTCGGGGGTGATGATCCATTCGCTGGCGGAGGCTTCGCTCGAGAGTGTGAATTCGACGGGGCGTTGTGATGGATTGACGAGTTTGACTTGGTACAAGCCGGCGCCCAAGCCATCGGCATTGATTTTGACGGGTGGCGAAACGGGGGTGGGGTTCATACTGCGCACGAGATCCATGTCGGCAGCCCGTTCCGGGGTGAACATTTTTGGGTCGACGACGGCTCCCACCGGGAGGGTGGCGACCTTGATGCCGTCGGGTCGAACTGTCACGACGTTAAAGTGATGCAGATACCCGAGGCGCGGGTAATGACCAGGGGTGCCTCCTCCGGTGGTGGCTAGTGCCATGTATTCGATGCCGTCCTTCACTCCGTCATAACGCAGGCGATGAATGTGTCCGGCAAAGCAAGCGCGCACATTGCCATTGTCGCGCAGTAGCGAGTGCACGGCTGTCCAGTTGCTGCCGGGATAGATGTCGGTCGCCCAGCGAGGGTGATGCATGAAAACGAAGACGTGGCGCAACGGCTTCATTTCGGCGAGTGATTTCCGAACCCATTCCAGTTGGGCATCGCTGAATTTCTGCTGAGCGGGCTCTCCGTAATCCCGCGCCTTTCCGGGATTGCCGGGGTCCCCTTCGTCTGAATGTAGGACGAGGAATCCACACTGTTTGTGCTCGAACCAGTACCATAACGGCCCGAAATGCTTCTCGTAATTGGCTTCGTGTTCGACTGGTTGGCGGCCGTCGCCGCGCCAGTAGATGTCGTGGTTTCCCGCCACCGGAAACCACGGCATCCGCAGCGAGCGCATCGTCCCGCGATATTCATGCATCTGCTCCTCCCACAACGTCTGGCCATTATACCCCTGAATAAGATCTCCTACCGTCATCACCAGATCAGGATCCAGTAAATTCGTGTCCTGAACCGCCTGGGCCAGCACTTTCACTCCCTCCGGAGGGCCGCCCGTCCGGTCGCCAAAAATCACGAAATGAAACATGTCCTCCCCCTTCGGTAGTGGCAAAATTTGCTGGGTGACACGGTTGGTATGCACTGCAGGAGCCTCCGCCCAAGCCTGCGAGCTTGGCTCGCCGACAATGGCTGCGATCAGAAATAACACGGAGAAAATCATCCTCATACCAGTCCACCATGCACCGCGTGGTCGAAAAACAAAAGCAACGAAAAACACACGGCCTGAAAACAGGCGCGCGGCAATAGGTGTGTGGTAGATCGAGGATGAAGGAGCGGACGTAAGGTGGAGGAAAGATGGCTGAGGAGGGCTGAGGGCGCCTTGTTTCTTTGTGGCCGTGGGTCGTTGACCCCGGTGGCGGCGCCGAACGCCTCGCCGAACGTCTTTTTGGCACACGACCGGCGGCAAAGAAGCGGTTTCGCGTAGGCGGCTTGAGGGATGTGGCCTGTGGGCCAAGTGTGAAAACCGGGGCCAACGTCCCCAGCTACAGTGGCGGCGGCGAACGCCTCGCCGAACGTGTTTTTAGCAGGGGACCGGGTGCGGAGCAGCGGTTTCGTATCTGGCCTTTTGTGCTGTTCTCGATTGAACCTGAGGGCTTGGCGCGGGCGTACTGGTTTCCCACGGCTCCGCAGCAATGGTGCCGACCATA
>JALRGB010000239.1 GCA_023253575.1 Verrucomicrobiales bacterium | reverse complement strand
CTGGGCGTATGGCTGTGAGGCGTCGAAGGGGGATTTTTCCAGTCGGACCCGGTCGCCCAGTTCTGATGCCAATTGCGGTAGGGTGGCAAAATGGCTGGTGAGCGGAAGGCGCGGTCGGAGGGTGGGCGGAAGGCGGGCCGGTGCGGTCGCCATGTCCGAATGAAGCGAACTGGCGGTCAAGGCGGTCAACAGGCCAGCGAGGTCGGGAATGGGGCGGCGGCCGGTCTTTTCCAGCGCGCGGGAAAAGACCCGGGTGACTTCGGCCGGAACGGGCAGGCAGGTGAGTGATCCCGGGGTCAACTGACTGGGTAAAGAACCCGTGAGCGCCCAGCTGAGCACGCGTCCTACTTCCTTGATGGCATGAGTTTCGGCGGCGACAGGCGTCGGGGACGCGGGCGTCGGGGCGGCCGCAAGGTCGAAGCCAGCTAGTTTGAATAGGGCATCTTCCGTGCCTTCCCCCTCTAGAGTGAGCCGCGAACGCCCCAGTTGAACTTGGATCAATAGGTCCGGAAAAGGACGTAGCGACTGTAATCCAAGGGTGAGCTGGCGGGCGATTTCTACCGCCCACCATGCCGGTACGGGAGCGCATCGCGCCAAGTAAGTGTCGAGCGGCTCGCCATCGACACATTCGGTGACGCAGAACAAGGCGCCTTCGTCCTCCCCAGCTTCGATTATTTTCAGTACCCGTCGGTTGGGCGTGACGGTCAGGGCTTGGACCCGGGTGTGAAATGCATCGATCGTCTGTTGGTGGCTGGGGTCATGCGCATCGATTTCTGGGATAATGTGCAATTCGAGCCATTGCTGGGACCCTGGCTGGGAGGCGAGACAGACGATCTCCCGATCATGGCGCCATAACTCTAGCGGGGTGGCTTCCGGGGTTTCGGCGATCTCGTAGGAGCGGAACCGTGGCAGGGGTGAAGGCATGTGGATGGCGATGATGGCGCCACTATGGTGGCGACTTTAAAATACCACGATTTTGTCCGGCGTGCACCACGCTCCGGGGCGGGTGGGGCTGGAAATGGATCCCGAGGAGGAAGAGGGCAGTGACTGACTCGCCACTGGCCGGGATCGGGGCCGGGAGCCAGCTGGCGAAGCGGCGGCGGCCCCGCCGCACCGCTGTTGAAGCGGGCGGTGGCGCCGTGAACCGGGGATGGATCAATGCTCCAGCAACCACTTGGTGGTGCGAGGATTAAAGTCTTGCAGGCATTCCCAATGGAAGGCGTGACCGGCATTGTCATACAGATGCAGCTCTGCGCCTGGGATCAGGCTGGCCACTTCCTCGCCCATCCATTGCGGCGTGAAAGTGTCATTTTTACCGCCGATGACGAGGGTTGGGCAGGTCACGCCCGGCAGCTGCTCGACCGTGTGGTGATTCATGGCGGCGGCGGCTTGGGCTTCCATGGCATGGACTGGCTGGGGGGCTGGATTGACAGCAGCCTCGGCTCGTCCTGCCAAAACACCCTGCCAGCAGTCATCGTCGTCAAACCAAGGTTTGGTGAAGATCAGCATCTGGACGTAATGCATGAAGTCTTCTGGACGAAAAGCGGCTTTGCACTTCATGAGGTGCTCCCAAGTGGTCAGCCCAAACCGGTCCTGCCGGGCCCAGGTGCACATTAGGATCATGCTCGAAACCTTGTGCGGGTGGCGGATGGCCAGTTGCTGGGCAATCACGGAGCCGAGCGAGCAGCCAACGACGCGGGCGCGTGGGATGTCGAGGGCATCCATCAACGCGGCATAATCATCCGCCATCATTTCAGTGGTGTAGGGACCGGCGGGTTTGTCCGTGCCGCCCACGCCACGGTTGTCACCAAGGATGCACCGAAAATGCGGCTCCCAAGCGGCGGCATGAGCGTCCCAGACGACTCCGGGTGCAGTGACCCCCATAATGCAAATCAACGGTTCGCCTGAGCCGCGCTCGGTGTAGGCCATTTCGATTCCGGTGGGCAGTTTGAGAGTGGGCATGGGGGTCGGATGTTGGGGGTGACGGGTTGAGTGATGTGGTGGAGGCAGACGCAAAGAGTGGGCGCGTCTGCGGTCAATCGTGACCCAAGCCGCGCCGACTGTCAGCTGATTTTCTCGGGTGGCCTGCGGTTCTGCGCAGGGCGGGGTTGGGCCATTAACGGGATGGCGCCGAGTGATCGGGGGCCCGATTTTCGAAGCGCATGAATTCCTTAAGGAACGTCAGGCGCACGGTGCCGGTCGGGCCGTTTCGTTGTTTGGCGATGATGAGTTCGACTTCCCCTTCTGTTTCTGCTTTTTCCTCTTCGTTTTCCGCATAATATTCTGGTCTCACGAGCAGGCCGACGACGTCGGCGTCTTGTTCGATGGAGCCGGATTCCCGGAGGTCGGAAAGGCGTGGTCGTCCTTTGCTGTCTCCGGTGCGCGACTCGGGCGAGCGGTTGAGCTGGGCGAGCACGATGATGGGGATATTAAGTTCTTTGGACGTGGCTTTGAGGCCGGAGGAAATTTCAGCGATTTCGATCTGTCGGTTTTCTTGGGCTCTTTTGCTGGTTGACCGCATGAGCTGCAGGTAGTCAACGGCGATTAGGCCAATTCCGTGGCGCTGGTGAAGCCGCCGGGCCTTGGCTCGAAATTCTCCGATCGGGAGGCTGGGAGTGTCGTCGATGTGGATGGGAGCATTGGCAATCTCGCTGGCGACGTGCGTCAGGTGAATGAACCGGTCGTTCTGAATAAAGCCGTTATTCAAGTTGGACATGGAAACGTGGGCCCGCGAGCAGAGGAGTCGTTGCACCAGCTGTTCCGCGCTCATTTCTAGGCTGAAAACGGCGCATGGAATCCCCTGATTGACAGCCACGTGTTCGACAATGTTCATAACCAGCGAGGTTTTGCCCATGGACGGGCGGGCTGCGATAATGATCATTTCTGATCCATGCAGTCCGCGGGTCATTTCATCGAGTTCGGTGTAACCGGTGGGTACTCCGTTCAATGAGCCGGGGTTTTCCATCATTTTTTCGATCATGATGACGGCGTCACGCACGTGATCACTGATCATTTTTGTTTTGCGTCCGGCCTGCTGGACATCGCGGATTCCCAGCACATCCTTTTCTGCGTCATCGAGCAATCCGGCCACGTTTTCCTGATCCTGATAGGCCCGCTGGATCGTCTTGGTGCAGACATTGATGACTTCGCGCAGAATGAATTTTTCCCGGACCAAATCGATATAATATTCGATGTGGGCGGCGACTGGCACGAAATTCAGCAGATCCATGAGGGTGGCGGCTCCGCCAATTTCCTCAACCTGGCTTCGGTCCATCAGCGTCTGCAACAGACTGACCGGCTCCACCGGCCGGTTTTTGTTTTTAAACTCCACGAGCAAGTCAAAAAGAATGCGGTGAGCCGGTAGATGGAAACAAATCGAGGTGATTGCCGTCATGGCCGTGTTCAGCGCGTCATCTGGATCGAGCAACATGCTGGCCAGCACGCCTTTTTCGGCGTCCACGCTGCTGGGTAGGGCGCGACGGGCATCGGCTCCCCCTGATGGATTGATCGAGGGAAGTGCGTGCAGCGCAGTTTTGCCGGGGAATTTGCCCGAGTTTTTTTCCTGACCGGGAAAGCCGGTGATGGGAGCAGGTTCAGCCATGCTGCATCCTAAGCGGGGTGTCGGTGACGGCCAAGCGCGGGATTTTGACGGGCCGGTGAACAAGCGGGTCGAACAACCGTGAATAAGACGGCAACATCCAGAGTGGACAGGTTGCGGCATTCATCGCTGAGGGTGAATAACTATTTTCTGGCTCCAAACTGAGTTTTTCAAGAATCTTCTCCTGACCCCTTTTTTCTGGGTGGGCGGGGGAGATGGACTTGGGTGCACAGCTTGGCTTGACGGTGAGCCAGCAGGAGCGAAACGTAGTGCTTCACATGAGTGCCAAGAAAATTTCCGCAGCCCCGGCCCCTGCCGGGAAAAAAGCAAAGTCGCCCCTGCCCCGACCGCATTCCTCCGTTTTGGTGGATGGGGCGGATCGAGCGGCAAGCCGGGCTATGCTTCATGCGGTTGGTTTCAAGCGGGAAGATTTTCAAAAGCCGCAAATTGGGATTGCGAGCACGTGGAGCATGGTCACGCCGTGCAACATGCATATTGACCGGCTGGCGCGGGAATCGGCTAAAGGGGCGGATGCAGCTGGCGGCAAAAGCATTATTTTTAATACCATCACGATTTCTGACGGCATCTCGATGGGGACAGAAGGGATGAAGTACTCGTTGGTGTCGCGTGAAGTGATTGCTGATTCCATTGAGACGGTGGTGGCCTGCGAGAATCTGGATGGTTTTGTGGCGATTGGCGGGTGTGACAAGAACATGCCTGGGTGTGTGATGGCGATGTCGCGATTGAATCGTCCCAGTGTTTTTGTCTATGGCGGGACGATTTTGCCTGGGTGTCATGATGGCAAAGATGCGGACATTGTGACCGTTTTTGAGGCGGTCGGCCGTCATGCGGCTGGGGCCATTAGTGATGCCGAGTTGCAGCAGATTGAGGAGGTATCGATTCCTGGGGCTGGGTCGTGTGGTGGTATGTATACGGCTAACACGATGGCGAGTGCGATTGAGGCGTTGGGTCTTTCGTTACCGAATAGTTCGGCGCAGGCGGCGGTGAGTGATGACAAGCTGCGTGATTGTTTTGATGCGGGGGCGGCGGTGTTGCATTTGTTGCAGCGGGGGATTCGGCCCAGCGATATCTTGTGTCGCGAGTCGTTTTTAAATTCTATTGCTTTGATTACGGCGTTGGGGGGATCGACGAATGCGGTACTGCATTTGGTAGCGATGGCGCATACGGCGGGTGTGAAGTTGACGATTGATGATTTCACGAAAGTGGGTCGAAAAGTTCCGGTTTTGGCGGATTTGAAGCCATCTGGTCGTTTTGTGATGTGGGAGTTGGTGAAGATTGGCGGGACCTTGCCGTTGATGAAGATGCTGCTCGATGAAAAGCTAATTGAAGGCGACGTCATGACGGTGACGGGCAAGACCATGCGGGAGAATCTGGCGAAAGTGAAGCCGTACCCCAAAGGGCAAGAAGTCATTCGTTCGTTTGCCAATCCGATCAAGAAGGACGGCCATCTGGTTATCTTGCGCGGCAATCTGGCGCCGCAGGGAGCGGTGGCTAAAATTACGGGCAAAGAAGGACTGACCTTTTCGGGGGAAGCCCGGGTTTTTGATTCCGAAGAGCAGGCGATGACCGCCATTCTGGCTGGAAAAATCAAAAAAGGCCATGTGGTGGTGATTCGACGGGAAGGACCGAAGGGAGGTCCGGGGATGCGCGAAATGCTGGGGCCGACCAGTGCTATCATGGGTCGTGGGCTGGGCAAGGATGTGGCCCTCATTACAGATGGACGCTTTTCTGGAGGCAGCCACGGATTCGTGGTCGGCCACATCACGCCTGAGGCGCATGTGGGCGGTCCGATCGGCGTCTTGAAAAATGGTGATGTGATCACGATTGACGCCCGTACGCGTACGATTGACGTGGCTGTTTCCGAGGCGGAAATGGCCACTCGACTGGCCGCCTGGAAACAGCCCAAACCGCGTTACACGAGGGGAGTGCTGGCAAAATTTGCGGCCACCGTTCGCAGTGCCAGCGAAGGGGCGGTCACGGATCTCGATCTCGATCTCTAATCTCCGCCGGGGTCGCGTCTGGATCATGACGCGACCGCGCCCTCCTTGCCTGCCGGATCCATCATTTTCTATATTGCCGGAATCGCGACTGCCTCCGGCTCACATTTTATTCATTCTGGGTCGATGACCCGCCTTTGTATCAAACCATGTCGACCGACGTCACTGCGGACAATCCATTTCGGGACGAATTCCTGACTCGCCTGAGCCCCGAGCCGTGCACGCTCGTGATTTTTGGTGCCACTGGGGATTTGACTCATAAGCTGTTGATTCCTGCGTTGTACAATTTGGCGCTGGACGGCGAACTGCCGCCCACGCTCAAGGTGGTGGCCTTTGCTCGGCGGGAAAAGACGAGTGACGAGATCCGTGCGGAATTTGCGGGCAGCAATCTGAAGCAGTCGCGTCAGGGGCACAGCAGCGAGTTTTGGGCTGGGTTTCAGGAGCGCATTATTTATCATCAGAGTGAGTTTGGCGATGCGGCTGGGTACGCGTCACTGAGTCGACTGCTGGCGGAGCTGGATGCGGCGCGGGGCGGGGCAGGCAATCGGTTGTTTTATCTGGCCTCTGCTCCCGACAACTTTGAGGAGATCCTCAGCCATCTCAAGGAGGCCGGACTCAATGAAGGCTGTCATGGCGGGTGGGCGCGTATCATCGTGGAAAAACCCATTGGCAAAGATCTGGCCAGTGCCGAGCGCCTCAATAACATGGTGGCCGCTGTTTTTGCCGAAAAAAACACTTATCGTATCGATCACTATCTCGGCAAAGAGACAGCGCAAAACATTATTGTGACTCGTTTTGGGAACTCCATCTTTGAGCCGCTCTGGAATCGTAACTATATTGATCACGTTCAGATTACGTGCGCGGAGAACTTCGGAATGACCGGTGGGCGCGGGGCATATTATGACAAAGCGGGTGCGCTGCGGGACATGGTGCAAAACCATTTGTTGCAGCTATTGAGTTTGATTGCGATGGAGCCGCCGACTGATCTTAGTGCGGATTCGGTGCGTGACGAGAAGGTCAAGGCTTTGCGTGCGCTCCGCAAATTCACCACTGTGGAGGAGGTGGCTCAGAATGTGGTCCGCGGCCAGTATGTAGCGGGATCGGTCAACGGCCGGAGTGCGGTTGGTTACCGGGAAGAGGACAGGGTTAATCCAGATTCTCAGACGGAATGTTATGTGGCGGTGCGTGCTTTCATTGACACGTGGCGCTGGCAAGGGGTGCCATTTTACATCCGGGTGGGCAAGCAGCTGCCGAAGAAGGCGACGGAAATTTCGGTTCATTTCCGGCGGGCTCCGCATGTGCTTTTCCAGACGTTGCCGGCCCGTGGTCGAAGCAATGTGCTGGTATTTCGGATTCAGCCGGATGAGGGCGTGAGTTTGCGCATGCTGGGCAAAGTGCCTGGTTTGGCCATGCGGATGGAACCGGTGAAAATGGATTTTCGTTATGCCACTAGTTTTGGCAAGGCCAGTCCGTTTGCCTATGAACGACTGCTGCTGGACGCGATGGCTGGTGATGCCACGTTGTTTGCCCGACGGGACGAGGTCGAGAACGCATGGCATTTTATTGATCCGATTGAGCAGGCGTGGCATCAGGCTGGGCAGCCACCGACGATGACGACTTATCCAGCTGGATCGTGGGGGCCAGCTGAGGCCGATGAACTCATGGAGCGCGACGGGCGCAGCTGGAGGCGCATCTAAGCAGTTCCATGGTATCAACTTTTGCCTTATGACCACCGCTCCGCCATCCAGTGGTTGCCCACTCGGGCAGGAAACAGATGTTGCCTGCATCGATTCTTCATTGCGGGCCTTGTGGGCCGGTAATGAAGCGCTGACCAAGGCGTCCTTGATTAACTTTGCCGTTTATGCGGAATCTCCGGGCAGTCTAGAAGCCAACACGAGCCTCATTCAGGCCGTGACCCGTGATCACGCTTGCCGGGCGATTTTGATCGCCGCTCATCCCTCGGAAGACGAACCGCAGCTCAAGGCTTGGATCACCGCCCACTGCCAACTCAGTGGCACCGGCGGAAAATCAGTGTGTTCCGAACAAATCGCTTTCGAGCTGAGTGGTCACCTCCGCGATGCCTTGCGCAACGTGGTTTTTGCGCACCTCGAAAGCGATTTACCGTTGGTTTTTTTCTGGCAGGGCGACTTCTCCCCGCGGTGGGAACCGCATTTGTATCGACGGATCGACCGGTTGGTTATTGATAGCACCACTTGGAGTGATCCGGCGGTGCAATTGGAGCGCTTGCGCACGGCCTGGCGTGATTCAGGATCGCATTTTGTGGTGCTCGATGTCGCGTGGATGCGGATTTTTCCTTTTCGCCAGGCGCTCGCCGGGGCCTTTGATACGGCGCTGGCCAGAACCAGTCTCTGCCGCTTGAATGCGCTGCGGATCACCCACGGGCCGGGCCACCGGTCCACCGCCGCGCTCTTTGCCTCATGGATTGCCTACAAAGCCGGATGGTCACTCCAGCCGGATGAGCGCGTCTTTGTGGAGGCCGGTACCGTGCCGCTCTCTC
>JALRGB010000220.1 GCA_023253575.1 Verrucomicrobiales bacterium | reverse complement strand
GGACTGCGTTTTGTTATTCTACCGAATACTGAACCTCCGGGTCGGGCCAGCCTTCGACTGTATATTGACGCGGGTTCGCTGCATGAAGCCGAGGACCAGCGTGGGTTGGCTCATTTTCTTGAACACATGGCTTTTAATGGGACGAAAAATTTCCCAGCGGGTCAGATGGTCGAGTATTTTCAACGGCTAGGCATGGCGTTTGGTGCGGACACCAATGCGCACACCTCGTTTCGCGAGACTGTTTACAAGCTGGAATTGCCGCCTGGCCCGTCCGGGGGCGCGCCGGATCCGGCCACGTTGCTGGATGGTCTGAAAATGTTGCGGGATGTGGGGGATGGTATGTTGATTGCCGCTCCGGAAGTGGAAAAAGAACGCGGTATTATTCTGAGCGAAAAGCTGGCGCGCGAGACGACGCAGTCGCGGACCATGGAAGAAGGACTCAAGTTCCAACTTCCGGACCACCGGATTTCGAACCGGCTGCCGATCGGGCTGGAGGCGGTGATTTCCACCGCGCCGGCTGAGAAGTTGGTCGATTTTTATCGCCGTTATTACACGCCTGACCGCATGGTGCTGGTCGTGGTGGGGGCGGTGGAGCCGGCGGCGCTGCAGGGTCGGATTGCGGATGTTTTCGGGTCCATGCCGGTCCGCGAGCGGGCGCCTGACCCGTCGTTTGGCACGCTGACGGCGGGGCGTGGCATTACGACTAAAGCGCATATCGAAAAGGAGGCGGGTTATGCCACGGTGAGTTTTGTGGTGGCGCGCGATACGGTGCCGGTTCTTGACTCGATAGCGGTCCGGCGGCGGGAGTTGGTGCGTGATCTGGCGGCCCGCATGGTGAGCCGGCGGCTGGAGATTTTGAGTAAGGAGGAAGGGGCTCCGCTGCTGGAAGGGCGGGCTGACATGGGGCCATTTTTGCGACTGGTGGATTATGCTGAGCTGGAAGTGACGGCTCCTCCTCCCCGCTGGGCGGATGCGGTGGCTCTTGGGGCCCGGGAACTCAAGCGGGCCATGGCGCATGGCTTCACCAAATCCGAGCTAGCTGCGGGGCGCGCTGAGCTGCTTGCTGAGTTGGAAAACGAGTCGAAGTCTGTCTCGACCCGTAAGTCGAAGGAGTTGGCGGACGAAGTGGTGCGCGCCTTGGGAGAAGAAAAAGTGTTCACGAACCCGGCGGCGGAACTGCCTCGGGTGCAGGCTGCCCTTGCCACGATCACGCCGGAAGAATGTCACGCGGCGTTTCAGGAAAGCTTCGGTAGCAAAGATCTGTCGGTCTTCGCAGCCGGTAATTTGCCGCCCGCTCCGTCTGGAGAAACCCTCGAGGCGGCCCTGCAGCGCGGCATGAGCGAAAAAACCCTCGCCCCGGTCGAGGAGGAAGAACTTGTTTTTGGTTACACGGATTTCGGTCCGCCGGGGGCCGTGGTCGAGCGCCAAGCGGTGGCCGACCTCGGATTGACGCAGCTTGTTTTTGCTAATGGCGTGCGCGTCAACTTGAAGCCGACCGACTTTAAAAAGGACGAAGTTCTGGTCCAGGTGAGCTTTGGCGCGGGCAAACTCTCGCTCCCCGCGGGCCAGCCGGGGCTCGAGCTGCTCACGGAAAACGTTTTTCAATTGGGAGGGCTTGGGCGCCACAGTGTGGAAGACCTGAAGAGGATTCTGGCGGGCAAGACCGTCAGCGTCAATTTTGACGTCGCTGAGGATGCTTTTGCCCTCGCTGGCGAGACGACGCGGGATGACCTGTCCATTCAATTGCAGCTGCTGTGCGCGTATCTGAGTGATCCGGGGTGGCGTCCTGAGTCCGAGCGACTCTTTCGTCAGGGTGCCGAAGCGCTTTTTGCGCAGGTGAGTCATGCTTTGGAAGCTCAGCCCCAGGCCCGAGTGGAGCCGTGGCTGCGAGGCGGAGATTACCGCTTTGCCTTCCCGACGAAAGAAGAAACCATGGCCCGCACTCTGGACGAGGCCAGAGCTTGGCTGACGCCCGTCCTTGCGTCGAGCGGCATTGAAATCGGGCTGGTCGGCGACTTCGATCCCGCTCAAGCCGAGTCGTTGCTTGCGGCCACTTTTGGCGCACTGCCCGGTCCGCGGGCGGAGTCGCGTCCGGCGGTGGCGAGCCTCGCCTT
>JALRGB010000199.1 GCA_023253575.1 Verrucomicrobiales bacterium | reverse complement strand
ATTTACCCGTCACCAGGACTGGTCAAAAGAACCAAACCCGCCCAGCCCGCCAACATCTGGCCCGCCGGCCGCGGTCGCAAAATGAGCGGAGGAGAAATCGTCGGCACCACTCACTTTCCCGACGCTTGGCAAGGACGTCTCATCACCGGCGGCTACCTCAATAATGCCATCTGGAGCATGACCGTCGAGGATCAAGGCTCTGGATTTGCCGTCGTCGATGCCGCGCCGCTCCTGACTTCGTCCCATGCCAGTTTCCGCCCAGTAGACGTCAAATTCGGTCCCGACGGCGCCCTTTATATTTGCGATTGGTACAACCCGATCATCGGTCACTATCAGGCCAGTTTTCGCCATCCTGACCGGGACAAGAATCACGGCCGTATCTGGCGCATCACGGCCCAAGACCGCCCGCTCACGCCGCCACCCCGCTTGGCCAGCGCCAGCCTAACCCACCTCAGCGACAACTTGGCCTCGCCCGACCGATGGACACGCCAGTTCGCCCGCCGCCTGCTCGCCGAAAAACCCTCCGAGGAAATAAAAGACTGGCTGGACGCCCCGCTGCCGCCATCCACCGCCCCGACGCCACCCGTCAACCCACCCGCCGCTGACCCGAACCTCGCCATCCGTGAACAGCTCGGCATCAAACACCGACACGGCACTCTGCGCTGGGATCACGTCGCACCACTCATCACGTCACCGCACCCAGCGCTGCGCGCCGCCGCCGCCAGCCTCATCCCCACCGTGCCTGAATTTTGGGCGTCACCCGCCGCGGCCGCCGCCCTGCGCACCCTGGCCACCGACGACCACCCCCGAGTCCGCCTCCACACCATCACCGCCAGCACCTACCTGACCGGCCCCGAAGCCGTGGAAATCGCCCTGATCGCTGCAGACCGCCCCACCGACAGTTTCATCGACTACGCCCTCGATCAGGCCGTTTTTTCCCTCAAACCACAGTGGCTGCCCGCCTTTCGCCAAGGCACTCTCACGTTCGATAACCAGCCGGACCGGCTAGCCCGGTTCGTGCGAGCCGACGGGACGGCCGATACGCTGGAGGCCGTGCGCCGACTGTGGTCCACCCCCAACCTTTCCCCAGCTACCCGCAAAGCGTTTTTAACGATTTTAGCCCGAGCGGGCGAGGCCGCTGACCTCTCAACCGTCCTGACATTGGAAGATAAGTTCCTGTTAGAAAGTCTGTTGCCCGAAATCACGCAGGCCGCACTGGTGCGCAATCTGCAGCCGCCCGGCGACCTGACCGCCGTCGTGCGCTCGTTGCTGGCCCTGAATTCGCCCGCCGTGCGCGAAGAATCATGGCGTCTGGTGGGCGCTTGGAGACTGGAAAATTTAAAACCGGAATTATTGGCGCAAGCCACCTCCTCCGCCGGCGCCATGACCGGGCTGCTCACCCTCGATCCAGTCGCCGCCGCCGCCGCCATGGCGCGCGACCTCACTTCCGACGGGGCGATCGACCGCCTACCGTCTCTGCTGCCACCATTCTTCAGACGCCAAGACGCCCCGGATCACCTCGCCCGCGCACTGGCCACCACCCCACCGCCACCCGCAGCCGCCGCCGCCGCCCTGCAAGTCATGAGTGAACGCGGACTTCACCATCCAGCCGTCCACGATCTCCTGCTCCAAGCCGCCCCCCCCGCCCCGCGCTCATGGACATGGTCATCCGAATTCGCCCAAGATCTCACCGCCGAAGTCATGGCCACCGGCGACATCGCCCGCGGCCGGGAAATCTTCCGCCGCGCCGAACTCACCTGCGTCGCCTGCCACGCCATCGCCGGCGATGGAGGGAAAATCGGCCCCGCACTCGATGCCGTCGGCGCCGCCCAACCCATCGATTTCCTCATTGGCGCCGTCCTCGCCCCTCAGAAAGAACTCAAAGAAGGCTACGAAGCCGTCCAGGCGACTACCAAAACCGGCGACGTCGTCATCGGTTATCGCGCTCCCGGAGCCCCTCAAGATCTGAATCTACGCCAGCCCGACTCCGGAGAAATCAACCACATCCCCCGCTCCAACCTCGACACGGAAAAATCCCTCGGCTCCCTCATGCCCGCCAACCTCGTCAATAGCCTCACTCGCGAGGAACTGCGCGACCTCTTCCGCTACCTCGCCAGCTTGGGCAAAACCGCCCCCTAAACAATTTTCCGAAGCCGGACCACTCTGGCAGTTGATTCCGCTAGGAATCGCGGCCAGTATAGAGTTTCATCAATAGGGTTCACAGGCACGGATAGCTCAGCGGTAGAGCATCTCGTTTACACCGAGGCGGTCGGGGGTTCGAATCCCTCTCCGTGTACCAGGAAACAAATCCAGCTCTAAAACGGAAGGGGGGTTTTCCAACCCCCCTTTGCTTAAAGGCAGCGGACTGGAAAGTCCGCTCTCCTTTGTTTTTAAATCACAGACACCCCCAATTTTCAGAATTAGCCATCGAATAGGTGGGGGTCTCACAGTTGGCCCGTCTATTGGAATCAAACCTCCGTGCTTGTTCAGTTGGGTCTACTGGACGCAAGTCGGTTGCCGGTGGCGGGCCGCGAGAGCGCGGCCAAAGTACTCGACGCAAGCCTGCTTTCGAACCAGCTCATTGAAAGGGCCGCTGGCAAAGCACACTCTCAACAAAAATAAACCCATGGAAAACTTTCTTGTATCCCGCGCCGATTGGTCCAGCGATAGCCGCCTCTATTGGCCAGCCCCCGCTCACCTGTGGAACGGCGTTGTGGACGGCGAGCGTTTCGGGACGGGCGTCACCGTGCTTTTTTATGCCAATGAGGAGGTGGGCAAAGGCCCGAAGTGGCACGTGCATACCTACGACGAGATCTTCATTTTGCAGGCCGGTCACGCGCTGTTCACCGTTGGAGAGCGTAAAATCGAAGCGAAGGAAGGCGACGTCGTCTTCGGGCCGGCCCATGTGCCGCACAAATTCGTGAACCTCGGGCCGGGCGTTTTGAAAACCATCGACATCCACGTCAGCCCGCGCTGGGAGCAGACCAACCTGACTGACCCTGAATGGGTGTAGGAAAATAAAACGGGGGGAACAACAAAGTAGCCAGATTATGATGATAAATCATCAATCACCGACACCCACATTTTTCAGAATTGGCCATCAAATAGTTGCGCGTCTCATATTTGTGTCTCATTTTCGCCATATTCGTCACATTTAGCCAGTCGCACATGTGCTCATCAAATGGAAATTCTAAAAGAGAGCGCTTGGGTGTCCAAAAGAAACCAGCCTTCTCTCGAAGGATTTCCGTGCCGCAAAAGAGTTTTTTGCGGTTGCCCGATTCACCGACTTTTCAGCCGCTTTCACGATTTTTTTCTACAGTCAATCAGGAAATGTCCGTAGGGTGCACCTGCAGGCGCTCCACATCCAGTGTCCTCCCTTTTCCAAATCCCACGATTTCAACAAAATAGCCACTATGACCAACGACGATCCACACGGCATTGACTCCGCGAAAAACAAAGCTGTTTTTGATCAACTGAAGCGCCGAGATTTTTTAAGCATGGTAGGCGGCTCTGGCGCGCTTATGGCGGTTCAAGGCGCTGTCAATCTCTGGCCATCCGCAGCAGAAGCCTCTGAGGCCAGTGGCCAGCGTCGCAATGTTCG
>JALRGB010000185.1 GCA_023253575.1 Verrucomicrobiales bacterium | reverse complement strand
GCTGCCAGCTCTACCAGCGCAGCGCCGACCTTTTCCTCGGGGTACCCTTCAACATTGCCAGTTACGCCTTGCTGACCCATATGGTGGCCCAAGTGACGGGTCATCTGCCCGGCGAGTTCATTCACACTTTTGGCGACCTTCATCTCTACCTCAACCATGTGGACCAAGCGCGCCTGCAGCTGACCCGCGCCCCGCGGCCGCGGCCCCGCCTGCAACTCAATCCGGCCATCACCGACCTCTTCTCGTTCCAGTTCAACGATATCAGCATCGAAAACTACGATCCCGCACCCGCCATCAAAGCACCCATCGCTGTCTAGCGCCCTCCCCTGCGCCCGCCGCCGACCGCATATCGTCGTTGAGGATTGCCTAAATGTAAGCCATGCTCAGGCTTGGATTCCGGAACTTTCACGCTGCACGCCGTCGTCGCTATGGCCGCCAACCGCCTCATCGGCCGGGCCGGCTCGCTGCCATGGCACCTCCCCGAAGACCTCAAATTCTTCAAGTCCCTGACCCTCGGCCATCCGGTCATCATGGGACGAAAAACACATGAATCCATCGGCCGCCCACTGCCCAAGCGACGCAACATCGTCCTAAGCCGCACCGCCAGCAGCGCCCGCCCCGTCAGCACCGGACCCGCCCCAGTAGAAATCATCCATAGTCATGAAGAACTCGCTCACTTGGGGCTGACCGGACGGGTTTTTGTCATCGGCGGCGCCGAAATTTACCAATTATTGCTCCCGCATTGCGCATCGGTCATTGTTTCCAGAGTGGCGGGAGACTGGGAGGGAGATGCGTACATGCCGTCCTTTGAGGCTGATTTTCCGGTGGCGGAGCGGCTAGCCGCCTTTCCGACTTTTGAAGTCTGGGAACATCACCGGACTGGACGGGCTCTGGCGACGGCAAAGATAAGCAAAGATTCGCATCCAATCGGATAAAGTCGGCGTAGCCTGCGGTCCATGAGTACTCCTGCCGCCCCGTCTGCTTCGCCCGCCATTTGGTTCCTGACCGGAGCGTCCAGCGGCTTTGGTCGCTCTCTCGCAGAATCGGTGCTGGCCAGCGGCGACCGCCTGATCGCCACCGCCCGTGAACCATCCCACCTCGCCAGCTTGGCCGCCACTTATCCCGCCAGCTGCGAAATCATGGCGCTCGACGTCACCGACGCCGCTCAAGTGGCCTCGGTCGTGGCCGCTGCCGCCCGCGTGTGGGGGCGGCTTGACATGGTCATCAACAACGCCGGTTGCGGGTTGCTGGGAGCCATCGAGGAATGCTCCGACGAACAAATCCGACGAAACTTCGAAACCAATTTTTTTGGCCCTCTGAATGTCACTAAGGCTGCACTGCCTGTCTTGCGGGCTCAGCGCAGCGGGCATTTCATTTTCCTCAGCGCCGCCGCCGCCATTTCCAACTACGCCGGCTTTGGCATCTACGGCGGAGCCAAATGGGCGCTCGAAGGACTGGCCGAATCATTGCGGGCCGAAGTGGCCCCGCTCGGGCTTAAAGTCACCCTCGTCCAGCCCGGCCCGTTCCGTACCGACTTCATCCGCCGCTCGCTAGAACACACCACCACTCCCATCGCAGATTACGAAAAAACCGCCGGGAAATTCGCCCAATTCCTCGCCGGCGTGGACGGCCGCCAGCCCGGTGACCCCGCCCGCGCCGCCCAGATTATTGTCGACGTCATCAAATCCGGACGCGCCCCATTCCGCCTGCCCCTCGGCGCCTATGCCGTGGAAAAATTAAAACGGCGGTCCGCCACCACCGCGCGTGAAGCCGCGGAATGGGAGGCAACCGCCGTCCAAGCAGACTTTCCCGCAGCCCCCTGAACCAGCCTACGCCTCGCGCCAGCTCAGAGTCACTCCCTTCCTCTTTGTCTTTTTAAAGGGACAACGCCCCGCTCTACGTCAGCCCAAGGCATGACCCTAGGAATCGGGTCATTTTTTCCGCAACATGACGCCGCCGAGATTCATCAGCGAGGAGCCTTTGATACTAAGGGGCTGAATTTCGAGCAGGGTCTGTCCTTTTTTGCCGACGGTAACCATCCCCACGCTGACCTCGTTAAATGTATTTTTGGATGGAGAATTTTGTGCCTCTCCGCTCACCGTTTGGCCCGCCAACTTGACGCTATAACGCCCCCCCATGGCCTCGTTGTCCAATGACTGAAAGACGACAATCTCGTACTCACCGACTTGCGTAAACACTACGTCCCACACGACTTTTGTTTCCAGACCGGTCCAGTGACCAATGGCCTCGACGCTCTCGCGCAGACGCGCGCCGCCACCGACGATGCGGGCCTGAGCCGGGGTTAACCTCGTGCTGCCAGCTCCCACCGCAATCCCTTCATGCGTCGTATGCGGATCAGCATCATCAGGAAACCTCACACTGTCCGCAGTGAGCACCCCGCCCGCCGCCTCGGTCGACATCCCGCCCCCCGCCCGAGGCTCTTTGAAATGCCTCCACCCCCATATCATCAGGCCTAATAAAGAAAGCGACAATAGACTATACAGCCAGCCTCTGGATGCCGCCACCGATGGTCGCGACAACGAAGGCGGTGACGAAGACGAAGGAGGTGGTGGCAGCCCTGGCCCCATCGCCACCGACCCCGCCCCTGCTGCCGGCGAATGACCACGCCCCGCCGACGGAGCCAACGAGGCCGACGATGCCGCCGGAGATGGCAACGCTGGAGCCCCCCCACCAACCGTCGATCCCGACCTCCCGCCACCCCTGACCGGCCGACCCGGTCCCACCGGAGCTGCCGGAGCCGCCGGCGCCACCGGCGCCACCGGTCGGCCTGGCACCGCCCTTGTCCGCGGCGGCAATGGCGGCACCAAAGCCATGGCTGCCGCCACCGCCGCCAGCGGGGCCGCCTGCAGGGCAGCCGCAAAGGCCCCACTTTGTTGCTGAAATGTATCCAGCGCATCTTGCGCCGTCGATGGCCGGTCGGCCGGTTGACGGTTGATAAACCACATCACCCAGTCGCACACCCATGGCGGAAGATCGGGCCGACACTGACTTAATGATGTGACCGTATGGGCCAGATGGGCCGCCATGACGACCGGCGCCGTCTCTCCGTCAAATGGATTCACCCCCGTGAGGGCATGGTAAAAAATACACCCAAGAGCGTATAAATCCGTCCGTCCATCGAGCGGTAACCGTTCAAACTGCTCCGGTGCCATGAAATAAATCGAGCCCATGATGCCCGACTCTTGATCTTCGGTCTGACGGCTGGCGTGTCGCGATAACTTGGCCAGTCCAAAATCAAGGATCTTGATTTGCAGGCGGCCGCTGGCCTGGCGGACGACCATGAGATTTCCAGGTTTGAGGTCGCGATGAACGAGGTTCATCGCCTGCGCGGCCACCAGTCCCTCCAACGACTGCACGGCCACTTGGCAGAAATCTTCATACTTCAGCGGCCCGCGAGCGACCATTTGCTCGACTGTTTCCCCCCGCAA
>JALRGB010000184.1 GCA_023253575.1 Verrucomicrobiales bacterium | reverse complement strand
GGCCGCTCCCGGCGTCGGCGCCGCATACGGACCGTAGGCCGCCCGGTCCGACGACCCATAGGATACGTCCGTGACTTGCGGCGGAAACACCGGTGAAAACTCCCGCGCGACCGTCACCCCATCCGGCTGAATCAAGGCGAGGTATTCCCCATCCGCCGCCAGACTAAAGTTCGTATGCAGCGCACCCTCGGCGTCAGGCATCGCCTCTCCCGAGGCAAAAACTACCAGATACCCTCCCGGCGGCACTAGACGCGGCGGAAAGACCCACTTTTGCAGGGAGTTCGCGTTGTCGGTCAGCGACCACCCCGCCAGATCGATCGCCACCGGGCCATCATTGTGGATTTCGATCCAGTCGGACCGCCGCCCATGGCCGTCGACCACACCGGCATCGTTGCTCGCGAGAAATTCAGTGATGTCGAGGGTGGTGGAAAATTCGAGCACTTCCAGCGCCAAGAGAAAATCCGATGACGGTTGCCCGGCGAACGTCGCGGTGATGGTGTGGTTCGCGAGGTCTGCCGCCAGCGTTGGTACGCCGCTGATCGCCCCGGTCAAGGGATCGAGCCTCAGTCCCGCCGGCAGCGGGGGCGACACGCTGAAGCCGGTCGCCGGACCACCAAGCACCAAGGGAACAATGGGCACCCCGGCCCGGCCACGGGTCAGGACCGCAGGATTCGCCGAATACCCGGCGAGCACCGGAGCCGTCACCGACAACCGCACCACCGCCGACGATGCCGGGTGCCCGGCGAAGGAGGCGGTGATGGTGTAATTTGACGCCGGACTGGTCGCTGTTGGCGTACCCGAAATCACGCCGGTCAACGGGTTGAGTTGAAGCCCCTCCGGCAAGGGAGGGACGACGACAAACCCAGCCGGCGTGACCCCGCCAGCGCCCGCCAGCACGGGGGTATTCGGCGGGATCGCCTCATGCACCGCGTACACCGCGGGATTGGTCTCGTAGCGTGCCAGCGTCGGAAACGGCGGCTGAAAGGTCGACGCCAATCCGTATTTCTGCTGCAACGACCACCCGACTTTGTTGATCTCGGCCACGCTCAAAGCTGTGCTGTAAAGGATCAGTTCCGCCACATCGCCGGAAAATGCCTGGCCCCCGTCGCGATTGAATAAGTCGTACACCTTGCTGGCTGCGATCGTGAAATTGATGGCTCCCGCTGCCGCCACCGCCGGCCCGTTCACATGTAGCCGCGAATACTGCGGGCTCGTCGTCGTCTTGACCGCCATGATCACATCCATGCCCCCGCTTGACGGGGCCACCGCCCCGGAAGTGAAGTTAAACTCGTAATTCCCCAGACCGTCGATCCACAGCATCGGCCGCGTCGATGTCTCGTCATCGAGAAGGTTGTGGTATGACCCGGTCCGCGTCGGTTTGACCACCGCCACCAGCGTGAACTGGTTGCCGGTCGAAGGCAGCGTGAGGCTGGAAAAATAATCCTCGGTGAACCGGACCACTGGCTGGGCGTTCAGCGCGTCTGGAATGAAGACTGGTCGTTGGTCGGCCGCTGGTTGCTTCAGATCCCGTCCGTTGCCGCTCGCATCGGGCCACACTGCCACCGCCGATCCCGCTGGCAATGTCAGGGCGTCCGCTTTCACCCACAGCTCGAGCTCGGACGTCCCATCCGTCGTTCCTACCGTGCCTGGACCATCACCCGCGACCACCCCCAGCGCCGGTTTGGCCAGCAGGACCATCAGCAACACCAGAGACCGAAGAATAAAAGAAGAAAATCGCATCGGGGGGTGTGACGTCAGGGGGTGAAATCAAGATTGTGAGTATCGCCCCAAAGGCGCGTCAGGGCAAAAAACGAGCTCGTCAGAGCACGCGTGCGCAGCGGAGGACCGCTCTCCACGATTTCCGACATTTTTATGGTACCCGCCCTCCTCCGTCCCGGAATAGACACCACCGCAAGAAACTTATACTTCTGCGGTGCGGCGGCGTTCCCCGGCCTCACCCCATTTGTCCAGCGGGTGACTTGGAATGGACAGCTCGGCCTTTTCTGCGGCAGAGATCGTAAAATATCCAAAGAGGTGCTAATCTGGTAGATCCAGTGAACCGGAAACTGACCGTTATGAGAACCGATAAGCCTGTTATGCCCGCTCCCGACCCTTCCAGATTAAGACGATTGCTGAGGCGACGGGGCGTCACCGGTCTACCAGCGTCTTGGTTAGGCATCGTGGCCGCATTTTCCCTCACAGCTGAGGCCACCGAACCGGCCCAGCCACAGCCCCAGCCGGAAACGCCGACCTTCCCGGCGGATCCACCAGACACGTGGCTCACCTATCATTTGGCCCATCCGGGAACGACGGCCCCAGGCGATCCAAATGCCGCATTTTACTGGAAGGGGCGCTACCATCTTCACTATATCTACGAGGCCCAAGCAGGCACCTCGTGGGCCCATGTTTCCAGCACGGACATGGTGCATTGGAAATGGCATCCCACCACGCTCACTCCAGCGACGATGGGGCACTCTCTGTTCAGCGGGACCGGTTTTTTCACCAAAGAAGGAAAACCAGCCATCATCTATCACGGCGAAGGTTCCGGCCATAATCAGATCGCGTTCGCTGAAGACGATCTGCTCGAGCGCTGGTCGAAGCCGGTGCCGGTGGAGCCGAAGACCCGATCGGGAGCACTTCCGGAGATGCGTCACTGGGACCCGGACTGCTGGCTGGATGGGGACACCTATTATGCGGTCTCCGGAGGGCAGGATCCCCACTGGATGAAGTCCTCCGATCTGAAGAACTGGGAATATCTTGGCCGTCTGCTCCACGACACCATGCCCTCCCTCGACGTGCCGCGCGATGAGGACATCTCCTGCCCGAATATGTTCAGGATCGGCGACAAGTGGATGCTGCTGTGCCTGAGTCACTGGATCGGTAGCCGCTACTACCTTGGTCGCTTTCAGGACGAAAAGTTTCTGCCGGAATCACATGGCCGGATGAACTGGATGTGCGCATTCAAAGGAGGAGACGAAGACGCTGACGTCTTCGCCCCCGAGAGCCTGCTGACTCCCGACGGTCGGCGCGTGATGTGGGCATGGTCGCGGGTCAAGCACCGGCTGAACGACGTGCCCGTCCAAAGCAGCATCCAATGCCTGCCACGCGAGCTCAGCCTGCCGACCGATGGAGTGCTGCGCATCAAACCGCTCCGCGAACTGGAACAACTCCGCTATGATGCCGCTACCGAAGAAAATGTCACTATCCCCGCGGACACAATCCACCCGCTGAGGGGAATCACTGGAAATACCCTCGAACTAAAGATCACCCTCCAGCCGGGTTCAGCCCGGAGGTGTGGCATCCAGGTTTACTGCGACCCGCAGGGCAGGAACGGATTTCCTATTACCTTCGAGCCAGCGGAAAAAATCTTGAGCCTGGGTGAAACGAAGATTCCACTGGCCTTGCCTCCGGGCGAAGACCTTGAACTGCGCGTCTTCCTCGACAAAAGCATCATCGAAGTCTTCGCCAACGACCGTCTCGCCGCGCTGGCTCCTTATCGCTATGCCCCAGGGAATCTCGGAGTCAGTCTTCTCAGCGAAGGCGGCTCGGTCCTTGCCAGAAAAGTTGACGCTTGGAAGCTGCGCTCCATTTACGCGGGAAAGAGCGCTTTTTCCCCGGAAGAGACGCCGGGTCCCCGCTGAGCACGCTTAGGACTCGCCTCGAGAGCACGGGAGTGTCCGTCTTTGCCCGTGGCAGTGCCGCAAACCGAGTGTCACTGACAGCGTGGCAGCTGAAGAGCATCTGGCCGGAACCGAAGGACAAGGAAGGGAGGTAGACCGATCACCCGGGGCGCACACTGTGGATCTCCACGTCAACCACTCTGGGCGGCACCCGTGTCACAAGCACAGATGCCGCTCGAGCTGATCGACCGAGGTGACCGCGAGCCGGGGTCATCCCCTGATGGCGACGCGATCGCCTATGCCGCCGCTCCGCTGCCCCGATGGCTCCGCGGCCGTCGACGCCGTAGCCACGCACCCGCTACGATCAACGCCGCCGGGAGAAATGTGCCGGGCTCAGGGACGGAGCTCACCTGAGATCCCAAGACTTGGAATTCCCGGAAGGCGGTGCCTCCGTTTTGGTACCCATTAAAAACGAATTGGAGGGAAACCACATTTTCCGCGAGAAAACCATTGTCCGACGTCAGCCTGACCATGGTGGAAGACGTATCGGTAATCGGCACCTGAATCGGGTCAAAATTATCGTCGTAACCCAGTCCGGTAGGGAATGAGGTATTATCGTACGCGCTTAAGCTGTGCAGTGTCGTGAAGTTGCTAGGGGCCGCGCCCGTGGCGTATTTCACCACGTATTGCTGACCGTCACGTCCATCATCCCAGCTGGCATAGGTACGAATGGTGGTAATGTCGAAGGCGCCATTAAGGTTGAATTGAATTGTCGCTTGGTTCGGCATCACCGTGAACTCACCATCGTCCCCCAAACCCGCGCTACCGAGGGTTCCGAGCGCATCGTCATAAAGTCGAGCTGCCACAACCGGATACCCACTGTCCTGGCGATAAAAAGTTCCACCCGAGAGAATGGCAGCCGACGAAAGATTGGAAACGAGAAGATTACCTGCAGACACAAAGGCTCCTCCCGGGGTGGTGCCGTCGCCGGTTCCGAAGTTGGTTTGAATCACTGCAGCCTTCGCGACCGGCAGAGCAAGGAGGACCAAAGAGAGCAATCCGAATGGAACGGCATTATTTTTCATAACGATTGGTGGATGGATGATGGAACAATTTGACTCAAAAGAACTAGTTTTTTGGAACAGTTATTTTTGAACTTGAACTATCATTCCACGCAGATTTGATCAACGAATTAGTGACGAAACGGCCCAACTCCGTGACGAAGTGGCCCAAACCGTCCTTTTTGGCCTCCCGAGGCACTTCCGTTTTGCCTTTCTAGCGGCATAACCGGACCCGGAAGGAAGGGCCCATGACGACGCTCACACGCCCCCGCGGGCGGATGGGGACGCCTTTGTCGCCACGGCAAGTGAATGCAGGGCCAGCAGCCACGCCGCGATTGGGGGAAAAAGCGTTATGATGGGTTCTGTCTGGTCGAGATGGCTGATCGCCGCTTTAGGTCGGTTGCGTATCGATTGCAGGGATCTTCAGCACGCCCGACTTGATGGCTGCTTCTTGGGTCTGCATCAGCTTGAGCGCGGCGGGTGGCACCAGCTTGGCATCGAAGGTGACCCCGTTGCCGCCGGCTTTCATCATGCTGAATGGGCTATAGTCCTTGCCGGTGGGGCGGCCAGCTTGCATGTCGGCAATCGCGCCGTTCAGGATGGGGCGGAAGTACCACATGGCGTTGGCAAACACGGTGCCGGGGTAGCGCGGCATGTAGTCCATCAGCGAGCCGACCGACAGTTTCCCGCGCGCCTTGGCCGCGTCGGCGGTGCCGATGCGTTCGCCAAACAAGATGTCGCAGCCGCCGTCCAACTGGGCCAGTGCGGCTTCTTTGGCTTTTGTTGGGTCAAACCAGGTGTTGATGAACGCGACCTGGAAGGTGGCGTCGGGCTTTACCTCGCGCACGCCTTGGCGGAAGGCGTGGATCAGGCGGTTGACTTCTGGGATGGGGTAGCCGCCGACCGCGCCGAGCTTGCCGGTCTTTGTCATGTGGCCAGCCAAGATGCCGGTCAGGTAAGCCGCCTCGTGGTTCCAGGTGCCAAAGGTACCGAAATTAGCGCCTTGTGGGCCGCCGCTGGAGCCGCACAAGAAAGCTACTTTGGGGAGGTCCTTGGCCATGGCGCGGGCCTCTTTTTCTACGCCATAAACCTCGCCCACGATCAGTTGCGTGCCTTGTGCAGCGTACTCGCGGATCACGCCGGGGTAGTCGGTGTTGGCCACTGATTCGGAGTACTTGTACTCAATGAGGCCTTCGGCGTCCGCCGCCTTGCAGGCCTCGTGGATGCGCGAGTTCCAGGCATTTTCCACCGGGTCGCTGTGCAGGCCGGCCACCTTGATGCGCGGGCCCGCTGCCAGCGCAGGACTGCTCAGCCAAGGGAGGGCGACGCCCGCTGCCAATCCCCTCAGAATTCTGCGGCGCCCATTGTCAGTGTCCTTCATGGTTGCTCTAATCGAAGGGTGGTCGGCCGCTGGCAAGCCGAAATAATGAATCCAGCACGGAATCGTCCTTAAGCTCACAGGAATCGGCTTTGGAGGACCGGCGAGAGGAACGGGTGGGCGAGTCATGTTGGGAGGGTGGCAGGGAGGGGGTGAAAATCAGGGGAAATGGGGAACCTTAGGACAGGTCGAAGACCGGGGTGCGTTCGTCGTCGAGTCGGATTTCCTTGAGGTTTGTCTTCGCCTCCAAAAGTCCAGTGGTGCTCGTCGAGAGTGTCTGCCGCCCGCAAAAATCCCGCCGGTTCCGCTTCCGCGGTCGTACTCGGCCACAAGGCGTCGCCAATCCTTCGGGGATCGCGAGCCGGCGACCGATTCCCCCGGGCAAATCTACGACCGGCGCGGGAGCCGTTGGTTTTTATAGGCTACTGACCGAGACACGGTAGAAACACTGCTGCGGCTGCTTCGGACCCGATGCGGAGAGCACAGTTCCGTTCCCGGCCAAGGGATCCGTGACCAGCTTCTGCCACGAGACGAAGTCAGTGGTCCACCAGGGTTGATAGAGGTAACCGGTCTGGGATTGCCATGTGAGGCTGACTGTGGACGTGAGGACGTCCACCGACACCTCGGGGACCACCATGTTGCCCACACCGGCCGGCGCCACTAGCCGCTCGAGCTGGAATTCCTGCGAGGCGTTCGCGTTGTCCGGATATTGTTCGAGAGGAACGAGGTTCGCTTCGTTTCCTTCGGGAATGTCCCATGCCATGTTGCTGTGGACGAAGTGGAACTTGAAGAGAACCGTTCGTCTTCGGGATGATGCGCAGATTCTGGTCTCCCGCATTGCCTGTGTTGTAGTCGTAAAGGTGGCAGGCTGTTCCGGCCGCCACTGACGCGTTGGGCACTCCGAGCACCCGCGACAGGGCGTTCATGCTGGAGGCCTTGAGATGGCCATTAGTGACGCCTTCCATCCGCCACGCGAACCACAGGTTGTTCTCCCACGAATACTGCACGA
>JALRGB010000130.1 GCA_023253575.1 Verrucomicrobiales bacterium | reverse complement strand
GGTTGCCCTGGATGAACGGGGTGCGGCCGAATTCCCCGCCCCAGATGACGAGGGTGTCGTCGAGCAGGCCGCGTTGTTTAAGATCGGCGACGAGGGCGGCGGACGGCTGGTCGGTGTCGCGGCACTGGGTGTATAATTCGGTAGTCAGGCTGTTGTGCTGGTCCCAGCCGGCGTGCATGACTTGGACGCAGCGGACGCCGCGTTCGATGAGGCGGCGGGCCATGAGGCAGTTGTAGGCGAAGGTCCCTTGTTCCTTCACGGCGGGGCCGTACATGTCGAGCACCGACTGCGGTTCGTTCGAAATATCGGCCAGTTCTGGCACGCTGGTTTGCATGCGAAAAGCCATTTCGTACTGGGCGATGCGGGTGGCGATTTCGGGATCCCCGTGGTCGCGCAGTTTCAGTTCGTTTAGGCTGGCTAGGTTATCGAGCATGTCGCGTCGTGTGGACCGGCTCAATCCGGGAGGGTCATTCAGGTAGAGGACGGGTTCGCCGCCGCCGCGGAATTTGACGCCTTGATAGCGGGACGGCAGAAAGCCGGAGCCCCAGTAGAAGTCGTAAAAAATCTGACCGCAGGAGGTGCCTTTGCTGACGGAGGTCATGACCACGAAGGCGGGCAAGTTTTCGGTGTCACTACCGAGTCCGTATGTCATCCACGCGCCGAGGGTCGGGCGGCCCGGGATTTGTGCGCCACTGAGCATCAATGAGATGCCGGGCGCGTGGTTGACGGCGTCGGTGTGCAGGCTTTTCACAAAGCAAAGGTCGTCGGCCACGCGAGCGGTGTGGGGCAAGAACTGACTGACCCAGGCGCCGCTTTGGCCGTGTTGGTGAAATGGTTCGACCGGTGCGAGCAGTAGCTTGCCGTCGGCGTTGCCGGTCATGGTGCTGAACCGTTTGCCTCCCACATACCCGTCTGGCACTGGCTGGCCGTGGAGTTTCTGGAGCTTGGGTTTGTAGTCAAAGAGATCGACGTGGGTAGGCGCGCCGTTCTGGAACAGGTAGATGACCCGCTTCGCTTTGGGTGTGATCTCTGGGGTTCGGGTCAGAGTGCCTCCGGCGGGCGGGGCGGCCGCCAGTCCGCTGCGGCCGAGCAGTCCGGCGAGGGCGGCCAAGCCCAGTCCGGTGCCGGAGCGTCCCAGCAATTCCCGGCGCGTTAATCGCAAAGCCTGTTCGAGAGATGGATTCATGGTCGGTTTATTCTCTGGTCAGGGCTTCATCAAGATTGAGGAGAGTGTTGCAGACAACCGTCCACGCGGCGTGTTCGATGGGATCAAGGTCCGGGTGGCGCGGGCTTTCACCGGTGGCCAGCAGGGCGGTGGCGGCTTCCGGGTGGGTTTGGAAATCGGCCCGATGCTGGGCCAAGGCGCGCTCGAGGATCAATTGCTCTTCCGGTCCGGGGGCGCGGCTGAGTACCTGTTGGAAAGCGCGTGCCAGGCGTTCGGTAGGCTCAGTGGTTTCGCTCAGCAGTAGGCTCTGAGCGAGGGCTCGGGCGGCCTCGATGTAGGTGGTGTCATTGAGGGTGAGGAGGGCATGCAATGGTACGTTGGTGCGTGCGGTTTTGACTGAGCACGACTGGCGGTTGGCGACATCGAAGAATAAAGTGGGTGCGACGATACGGCGCCAGAAGACGTAGAGGCTGCGTCGGTAGAGGGCGGGGCCGTGGTCTTGTTCATAGCGTTTGTTGCCGAAGGTTGCTTCTTCCCAGACTCCCGGGGGCTGGTACGGGCGCACGGGCGATCCGCCGACTTGCCGGGTCAGCAGATTGGCGGTGGCGAGGGCGCTGTCGCGAATCATCCACGAAGCCATACGGTACCGCGGCCCGCGGGCTAGCAGGCTGTTCTCCGGGTCTTGCTCCACCATTTCTGGGGTGGCTCGGGATGACTGACGGTAGGTCTGGCTCGTCACGATCAGGCGCAGGAGGTGCTTCACATCCCAGCCGGACTCCATAAAATGAATAGCCAGCCAGTCGAGCAACTCAGGATGGGACGGTAACTTCGCTTGCACGCCAAAATCTTCTGGGGTTTTGACCAGACCGGTTCCAAAAACCATTTGCCATAGGCGATTGACGGCGACGCGGGCGGTGAGGGGATTGTCGCGTGACACCAGCCACTGGGCGAGCCCGAGTCGATCGGCCCGCGGTGGAGTCGGGGTGGTGGTCAGGCTGGCTGGGAGGAGCATGTCTACTTCTCCGGCGGGTTGCAGGTAATCACCGCGCTTCAGGATAAAAGTCGGTCGGCGCGAGGGTAGGTCCTGCATGATCATGACCTGAGGGATCGTCCGGAGGGTGGCGTCGAGGTCCTGACGCGTTTGTTTCTGGTTGTTCAGTAACTGGGAGTAGGTGTCATCACGTCCCTGCCAGTGAGCCGCCAATTTTTCCAGCTGGCCGGGGTCGCGGTCGTGAGCGACGACCTTGAGAGCTTCGAGGACGTCAGGTGGCAGGGTGCCAGCGATGGCAGAGTGTTCGACACCGATGCCTGCTTCTCGTGGGTAGAGGGTGCGTTCGCTAGTTTCAACGGCGGCCGCGAGGGTGGCCACGGCGGCGGTCAATGCTTCTATGCGTTCAGTCTGGTCCGGAGTCGGTGCGGCTAGTACCGGGGGTGACTGGGGGTTGCCTCCACTGCCGTCGACCGCTGTCTGGTTGAAGAACGCGAGTAATCCGAAGTAATCGCGCTGGGTGTAAGGATCGACTTTGTGGTCGTGGCAGCGGGTGCAGTTGAAGGTGGCGCCCAGCCAGACGGTGGCCACAGTTTCTGTTTGATCGAAAAGGTATTCGATGCGGTTTTCTTCGGCGATGCGGCCGCCCTCGCCATTGATCATGTGATTGCGAAGAAACCCGGTGGCCAGTTGCTGGTCATGGGACGGGTTGGGCAGCAGGTCGCCGGCGATTTGCCAGAGGGTGAACTGGTCATAGGGGAGGTTTTGATTGTAAGCTCGGACGACCCAATCTCGCCATGGCCACATGGTGCGTTCGCTGTCGCCCTGATAGCCGTTGGAATCGGCGTATCGCGCAGCTTCTAGCCAGTCCCAAGCCATGCGTTCGCCGTAATGCGGCGAGGCGAGCAGTCGGTCGACGACTCGATCGTAAGCTCCGGGGGCGGTATCGTGAAGGAAGGCGGCCGTTTCTTCGGGGGTCGGCGGGATCCCGGTGAGGTCGAGTGAGAGCCGTCGAATCAGGGTGGCGCGCGGAGCTTCGTCGGACGGATGCAGGTTCGTTTTTTCCAGTCGGTGGCGGATGAAGGCGTCGATGGGATGGCTGCTTTCCGGCGAGGTGGTGGGTACGGCGGGCGGTTTTGGCGGCTCGAAGGCCCAGTGACCGCCCCAGGGCGCGCCCTCATCGATCCAGCGGCGGAGCAGGCTGATTTGCTCGCGGCTAAGCTGGTGGTT
>JALRGB010000473.1 GCA_023253575.1 Verrucomicrobiales bacterium | reverse complement strand
ATGATAAGGGAAGGAGATCGGGTGTCAACCCCCGGCTTTTTACAGCTTGCGGGGGGCGACTTCGCGTTCGAGCCCTTGCTGAGCGAGAGCGCGAGCGGCGGCGGCGTCGAGGACGTCTTGGCGGAGGTCGACGTGGCGTTTTTTCACCCACCAGAGAACGACGGGGGCGGCGATGAAGATGGAGGAGTAGGTGCCGATGAGGATGCCGGCGAGGATGGTGAACGAGAAGTCGCTGAGGGCGGGACCACCCATGAAGAAGAGGAAGAGGACGGTGATCAGGGTACAGACGGAGGTCAGCAATGTCCGGCTGAGAGTGCTGCTGATGGCGTCGTTCATGATTTCGCGCAGGTCGCCCTTTTGGGTGGCGAGGTACTCGCGAATGCGGTCGAAGATGACGACGGTGTCATTGACCGAGTATCCGGCGATGGTGAGCAGGGCGCCGATTTGCAGGAGGTTGATGTCGCGCCCAGTCAGGATGAGCAAGCCGACGCAGAAGACGAGGTCATGGAACAAGGCGGCGAGAGCGCCCAGAGAGAAGGCGAATTCGAAGCGCACCGTGAGGTAGGCGGCGATGCCCAGCACGCCGACGACGAGGGCGAGGATCGAGGTGCGAAGCATTTCGGTGCCGATCTGGGGACCGACTTTTTCGATGTTGCCGCGGGAATTGGAGAGGTCTTCCCCACTCTGTTTCTCGATGGCTTCGATGACGGCGAGGCCTAAACCGGGGGAGGTGCGGATTTCCAGAAATGCACCGCCTTGAACGGTGTTTTTCGTTTGGGCGATGGCGCTTTTGTCGACAGAGCGAGCGGCTGATTCGGCGATTTCCGAAGTGACATTAGGGTGGCCGGACACGATGATTTTGTCTCCACCGCGCAGATCCACGCCGAGGGCGTCGCTGCGTTTGACGGCCACGAGGGCAAAAACGGCGAGGGTGATGACGGCTGAGCCGATGACCCATGGCCGGGACGCTCCCAAGAAGTCGAAGCGGCGGTTTTTGATCAGGTCGAGGAAGCTGATGTTCTTGAGATTCGGGAAGTAGGCGAAGAGGGTGCGGGTGATGAGGAGTGACCCGAACAGGGAGGCGATGATGCCGATGGTCAGACTGACGGCGAATCCTTTGATGGTACCGCCGCCGAGCCAGAAGAGGATGACGGCGGTGATGAGCGAGGTCATATGGCCGTCGAAGATGGCGGAGAACGCGCGATCGTAGGCGGCGTGGAGGGCGGCTTTGAGAGGTTTGCCCAGTTGGAGTTCTTCGCGCAGGCGTTCGTAGATGAGGACGTTGGCGTCGACGCCCATACCGATGGTGAGGATGATACCGGCGATGCCGAGCATGGTCAGCGTCGAGTGGGTAATGGCCATGAAGCCGAAGAGGATGATGGTATTAACGACCAAGCCGAAGATGGCGATGAGGCCGGCGGACCGGTAGTAGGCCATCATGAAGAGGAGGATGCCGGCGAGGCCGACCACGCCGGCGAGGATACCTTGTTTGATGGTGTCGGCGCCGAAGCTGGAGGTGACGCTGTTTTCGTTGATGACTTTCAGCGGGTTTTCCAGCGGGTTGTTCAGGGCGCTGGCGAGTTCGGAAGCTTCTTTTTCGGAGAACGATCCGCTGATTTCGATATTATCGCTGAGGATGGCGCGGATGGTCGGGGCGGAGATGACCTCATTATCGACTTTAATGGCGAGGCCTTGTCCGATGTTGCCTGTGGTGGCGGCTTCCATTTTTTTGGCTCCTTCCGGGGTCAGGTTGAGCAGCACAGCCCATCCTTTGGCGTCGAAGGCGGGACGGGCGATCTTCACGTCGCGGCCGGAGACGGCGGCTTGGTTGCGGACGACGATGGCGCGGAGGAAGTGAATTTTCGAAATGTTGAACGTATTGTCCTTAAATTTTCCGACGGCTTCGATGTAGCGGCCGCTGGTGACGTCGTCGGCGGAGCCGTCTTCGAAGGTGGCGGAGGCATCCACGAGGGCGGTTTTCCCTTCGAGGGTGAATTCGGACTTGGATTTGAGGGCGCTGATAGGACCGCGTAGGGTGGTCAGGCCTTTGGCTTTGAGGCTGGCTTCTTCTTGATCTGCGCCCTCTTTGACGCGCAGGAGAGGCAGCTCGACGTAGCCTGGTTCAATCAATGGCTCGCCGGGTTTTTTCTGGGCCAGGAGTTGATCGCTTTGGGGGTGAACGAGGCGGAACTCAAGGCGGGCCACCTTTTGAATGACTTCGCGGACGGCATCAAAATCTTCTTTGCGCACGCCTGGCATTTGAATTTCGAGGCGATCGGTCCCTTGTGGGATGATGGCCATGTCGACGGTGCCGTAGGCATTCAGGCGTTTTTCGAGGATGGCGCGGGCTTGTTCTTGTACGGCTTGATCGACGATCCGTTCGCTGCCGTCTTCGGCTTTGGCGGGGTCGATTTTGACGGTGAAGGAGCTGCCGCCTTTGAGATCGATGCCCAGCGGCACATTGCCGAAGAGGCGGCCGTCTTCGCCGCGTTGGTTGCCCTTGGTGAGAGTCTCGATGAGCTGACCGTCTTTGGGGGCGATGAAGACGTAGACGCAGAAAGCGGTGACCACGGCTCCGAGAATCGTGCCGTAGCGTCGTTTCAAGCGGTCGTCATCCGCCCCGAAGTAGAAGAAGAAGAGGGCGAGGACGGCGAGTCCGAAAAGGAAGACACTGATGGCAGTCATGCGAAGACGTGACGGGCTAGTTGTGGGGGTAAGCCGGAGGGGGCGTGGAACAAACGGGGAGGTGTATGTACTCTGGACCGGGCATCAGGCAAGCAGGGAAGTGGGGGCCCCTTGGCGGGGTGATTTCTGGCGGTGCTTGAGCCGATGGGGTTGGTGGTGGCGGGGGGCGGCTGGATCAGGCTTTTTCGTCTTCGGACGAGACGTCGATCACTTCAGCTTCTCCGGATTTTTTGACGACGGCGGCGACGGCAGCCTTATCGAGCTTGATTTTGACGTTGTCGGCAATTTTGAGGGTCAAAGTTTTTTCTTGGATGCTGGACACGACGCCGTAGAGGCCACCGGTGGTCACGATATGGTCACCGCCTTTGAGAGCGGCGATTTGGGCGGCGAGTTCTTGTTGTTTTTTTCGCTGTGGGCGGATGGCGATGAAGTAAAACAGCACGAACATCAGGATCATCGGCAGGAACATCTGGAACCCGCCTTGGGGCTGTGCGGGAGCTGTGGCCTGAGCGAAGAAGAGGATGGATGGGGTCATGGCGGAGTGGACGTGGAGATGGTGTTTGTGTTCGTACGGGCAGACTGGTAACGGGCGATGAAGTCGTCCTTGAACGCGCGGAACGAGCCTTTTGCGATGTGTTCTTGCGACTGGCGCATGAGTGTGAGGTAAAAGTGCAGGTTATGCAGGGTCAGGAGCCTCAAGCCGAGGATTTCACCAGACTTTATGAGATGGCGTATGTAGCCGCGGGAAAAGCCTGCGCAAGCAGAAGCCGTTCCCCCCTCCGGATCAATCTCGCGTTCGTCGAGGGCAAATGGTTTGTTGCGCAGGCTGATGAGTCCGCGGGTGGTGAAAGCGCCGCCGTTGCGGGCGATGCGGGTTGGCAGGACGCAATCGAACATATCGACGCCGCGAGCGATCATTTCGAGGAGTTGTGGCGGGGTGCCGACGCCCATGACGTAGCGGGGTTTTTCTGGTGGGAGCAGTGGGGCGGCCCATGAGACGGCCTCCAGCATTTGTGCTTCGGCTTCGCCGACGCTGACGCCGCCGATGGCGTATCCATCGAAGTCCAGCGGCACGAGGTCGCGTGCGGCTTTTTCGCGGAGGTCTTGATAAATCGACCCTTGGACGATGCCGAAGTGTCGTTGGGGCTGGCCGTTGTCGCAGACGGGACGGGATTGGTCGATCCAGGCCCGGCAGCGCGCGGCCCATCGCTGGGTGAGAGCCAGGCTTTTTTCCGCGTAGTCGCGGCCGCAGCCGCTGGGCGGACATTCGTCAAATAACATGGCAATGTCTGACCCGAGTATCCCCTGAATTTCCATGGCCGTCTCTGGGCCGAGGAAAAGCTTTGATCCGTCGAGATGGCTTTGGAAATGAACCCCTTCCTCTGTGATTTTGCGCAGGCCGCTCAGCGAAAATACCTGAAATCCTCCAGAGTCGGTGAGGATGGGGTGAGTCCACTGCTGAAACCGGTGAACCGAGCCAAACTGGCGGATGACGTCGAGCCCGGGTCGGATGTTCAGGTGGTAGGTATTATTAAGGATGATCTGAGTGCCGATTTCCTCCAGTTCGCGCGGGTGGGCGGATTTGACGGTGGCCTGGGTGCCGACGGGCATGAAGACCGGAGTTTGGACGACCCCATGGGCCAGCGTCATCCGGCCGGTACGGGCGGCGGTGGTGGCGTCGTGGGCGGTGATTTGGAAAAACGGATGAGTCACGGGCGGAGTGCCGTCGTTGGGGCGGACGGCGGGCATGGTAGTGGTGCCTTGGGATGGTGGGCGAAAAGATTTTGCGAAAGCAGGCGGGAGATGGGGTGAGGGAGGTGCACGCCTGGGTGGCTACGGGGTCGGGGGTGCACAGTGGGGGGAGTGTTTCCGGGCGACAAATCATTTGTGCGGCTGAGGAATGGCTTGAAAGCTGTGGCAATATCCGGGACGGCCGGAAACCACTTAAGAATTATGCTTCATGCGATGAGACAACGGTTTTGCAGACGGCGGGGGGCTTCTAGCGGGGCGGCGGGGCGCGGCTTGGTGTGGGTGCTGGGGGGGCCGCCAATGGCGAGGGGGGCGATGGTGGCGTCGATCTGCAGTGCCAACTCGCGAGTCGGCGCCAGGATCAGCGCCCGCGGCCGCGACGGCCGACAGCGGATCTCGAGGGTGGACAGCCGGGTGATGACGGCGAGGCCGAAGGCCAGCGTCTTGCCCG
>JALRGB010000092.1 GCA_023253575.1 Verrucomicrobiales bacterium | reverse complement strand
ATGCCGGAAACAGTTGGCTTTCAAGCAGACTTGGCGCACACCTACCTCTACCTGCTCGGCTGCAACGCCCCCGAACATGCCTTGCTTCACGAAGGATATTCTCCCGCTGACTTCGAGGCCGCCTATACCACGCTGACCGGCGCACTGCGGCCGTGGACGATCGATTTCCACGTCGCTCAAAATGACGGCTCCGTGCACGGCACTGGCAGTCATGACAAAACCGGACGCCATTGCCCTGCCGACGATGCAAATGGCAAACTGGACATCACCAGTGCTTCCGGTCACTGGCTGCAAGGAGCCGCCGACCGCGGAATCAAACATATCTGCTGGGATGGCTGTATGTTCCCCAATGCCATGCTCGAGGAACAATCCACTTGGAATACAATCCTCGCCGCCATGCTGAAAGTCCGCGCCGCTCACGGCTGGGCTTGATCCCCCGACGGCCCGCCGCCGCCCGATTCATCGCCCTCCGCGCCTCACGCCCGCTACATGTCCCCCATTGTCCAAATTTCCCTCGATCTCACCAATATTGATGAAGCGCTGGAAACGGCCGCCATGGCGTTGCGGGCAGGAGTGGATTGGTTGGAAGCCGGAACACCCCTCATTCTGGCCGAAGGGTTGCACGGCGTCCGAGCACTGCGGAAGGCGTTTCCCGGGGTCCCGATCGTCGCCGATCTAAAAACAATGGACGGCGGTTATCTCGAGGCGGAAATGATGGCCAAAGCAGGTGCCACTCACGTCGTGGTCATGGCTCGGGCCCATGAAGAAACTGTCAAATGCGTCGTCCAAGCCGGTCGTGATTTTGGTGTTAAAGTGATGGGCGACAACATGGTGTGCCCCGACATGGTGGGAGGCGCAAGATGGCTGGAAGAGCTCGGTTGCGACTTCATCGTGCACCACATCGGTTATGATGAACGCCGCGGCATCGCCGCGCGCGGCGAACCCATGCCCAGCCCCCTCGACCAATTGAAAGAAGTCGTGCGAGCCGTCTCCATCCCCGTGCAGGCGGTGGGTGGGTTGTCCCTCGAACAAGCCATCGCCTGCCCCGCCCTCGGCGCACCCCTCGTCGTCCTCGGGGCCCCGCTTACCATCGACGCCGATCAATTCAAAACCGCCACCGGCGATCTCGAAACCTCCCTGAAACTCATCTGTCAGGCGATCAAAAAAACGGCCTGCGCTTAAGGCCCACCTGCGTCCCCGGACTATCCTTCGTCGGTCCTTCGCTCCCTGCCGCCGGGACGAAATTAAAAATCCTGGTCGACCGCCACGCCAGCGGCTGTTTCGCCATCGCGCACCACGCAGCGAGTCAGGCGAGCGTCGGCCGCCACGCGGGCCCCAGGCCAGACGACGCAGTCTTCCAGCATAGCTCCGGGCTCGATGCTCGCTTCCGGGGCTAGAGCGCAGGCTCCGGTCAGGGTTACTCCAGGCCGGGTGGCTCCGGGGCCGGATGGCGCCAGCAGCCGGTGCGCGGCCAGATACGACGCGCGATCGCCAAGGTCGAGCCACCATCCATTATCGCAGACCACCCCGCCGACACGGCCCGTTTGGCGGATGATGTCGAGAAACGTCGTCCGGCTGGATTCAATTTTGCCGGGAGTGAGGAAATCAAGGAACCCGGGACGGCACAGATAAAGACCGGTAAATTGATGGGTGGCTGGGAGCCCGGTCTCCAGCAGGTTGCGAATATCCCGGATGCGGTGGCTGGAGGGGTCGAAGGCGACGACTTTTTCTGCTCCATTCGATCGCAGGATCAGGGTGGCGAGGTCGTCGCTGGCCGCATGGTGGTCCAGAGCGGGTTGGAGATTCAGGGTCGAGAGGATGTCGCCATTATAGACCCAGAACGACTGGTGGGCGGGGAGGAGGCTAGCGATGTTGGCGATACCGCCGGCTGTTTCTAGCAGCACGGGTTCATGGCACAGGGTCAGCGGGCGGCCGCGCCACGACTTTTCGGGGAAAGCGTCATCATAGGCTTCTGGGTGCCAGTGGGTATTGACGAGGAATTGCTCGACGCCCATCCCGAGCAAATGATCAAAGGCGTGCGTGATCAGCGGCCGGTTCCAGACGGGGATGAGCGGCTTAGGTCGCCGCGCGGTGAGCGGGCGCAGCCGCGTGCCCAGACCGGCGCCAAGGACAAAGGCGTGAGTGGGGGTGGGGGAGTTGATCATGAGCCGATGGGTGCAAATCAAAAAAACGATGGCTGTCGCCGCTGAAGAATAGCACAGGATGAACACATGAAAGCAGCATCCGCATCCATCTTTGCTTCCCGGTACGGCGTTTGCTGGTTGCGCGCAGGGTCACTCTACGCCACGCCGTTGGCAGCATTTTTATGTCAGCCCCGGATTCCGCCACCCCATTTCAACCCGATAGCTCGTCCGTGCGCCGCCGCCTCGAAGCGGCCCAGGGTTATTGCGAGCTCGGACTGCCCTCGCTGGCCTGGGAGGAAATCGCCCCCCTGCGCAAGCCGCTCGGTCACCTGAGTAGCCTGATCGAAACCGAATTGATGATCCTCCTTATCGAAAAACGCTGGATCGAGGGGCTGGCCCTGGCCTTGCGCTTGCAGCGGCTCCACCCCGACCAGCCAGCCGGCTGGCTCCAGGCATCGTTTTGCCTCCATGAACTCGGTCGCACCCGCGAGGCGCTCGAACGCCTCGTCTCCGGGCCCCGGGCATTGCGCACAGTGGCCCTGTTTCATTACAATACCGCCTGCTACCTCGCCCAGTTAGGAAAACTCCACGACTCCATGGCCGCCTTACGCCGGTCGTTTGAACTGGACGCCGAATACCTCGAAAATGCCCGGACCGATCCGGATTTGGTCGCCCTGCGCGATCAGTTGTAAAAAAAACGCGCCAGCCACAACCGTAAAAAGCCAAGCGGACGCGGCCGACGCCGGCTGTCGAAGGCCGGCTTAGCCCGCCTGCCTGCCACCTCCCGGTCTCCCGCAGCCCCTTCCCAGAGTGTCATATTCGTCACGCGAAACGCTTTCATCGCGCCGGGATTGTGGTTGTATGTCTGGTCACCATAAACCTGCATGCATACTGTTCTCGTTGTTGATGACGAAGCCGACATTCTCGATCTGATTGCTTTTAACCTGCAGAGGCAGGGTCTGAAAGTGTTGACAGCTCGAGACGGACTCTCGGCTATTTATCTGGCCAAGGAGCACCAGCCAGATTTGATTGTTCTGGACTTGATGCTGCCGGGCCGGGACGGATTCGGGGTTTTCAAAGACCTCCGGGGCGACACCCGCACCAGTCAGATTCCAGTCATCATGCTCACCGCTCGCGGTGAACTGGATGACCGGATCACCGGCCTCGAACTCGGCGCCGATGACTACGTGACCAAGCCGTTTTCCCCCAAAGAACTCGTCCTGCGCGTCCAAGCACTGCTTAAACGAACAAAAAAAGTCGTCGCCGATTCCGTGCTGCGCCAAGGAAGCTTCCGCTTGGAACGCAACACTCTGAAATTATACCTCGATGGCCAGCCCGTCGATCTGACCGCGACCGAATTCAAGCTGCTGCGGCTTCTGATCGAGGCCGGGGAGCAGCCGCAAACGCGAGACGAATTGTTGCGCGAGGTGTGGGGGTATCAGACCGATACCGTTTTGACCCGCACCCTCGATACTCACGTCAAACGCTTGCGTGAAAAACTAGGCAAGTTCGCCTCTTGTGTGGAAACTATCCGCGGAGTTGGTTACCGGTTCGTTGCTGCACCTGAACCCACCGCTGAATGACCGGAATTCCCCGTTGGATCGTTTCTGATGTCCTCCCGTGTTGGCTGTCCTTGTGAGTTTGCTCGAGATTCATGAAATCACCTTTTCTAGATGAACCCGCTGGGGCCGCCGCTTCGGCCGTGGCTGGGCCCGGATCGGCCGCTCCGGCTCTCCCTGCTGGGGCTGGCTCCGGGGCATTGTGGGGTGAGGATATTTTGCATTCGCTTCTTGAGGGGTTGGGCGACGCCTGTCTGGTCGTGGATCATCAGATGGCCGTGCTCTTCGCCAACGCCGAGGCGCGCGAACTCTTTCGTTCCGCCCTCCAGCCCGTAGGGCGCCGGTTATTCGAGGTTTTTGCCGACCACCGCCTCACCGGGGTCGCAGAACGCTCCCATCGCGAACAGACTTCAGTGGAACAGGCCGTGCAAATTGTCGTCAATCAGGGCGGTAATGAACAAAAAAAATACTTCGTCGTCTCCGCTGCCCCCATCCAGCTGCCCGGTCATCCCCCCGCCTCAGGCCTGCGCATCCTCATCCGCGACGAAACCGAACAGCGCGAAACCGAACAAATTCGCAAAGACTTTGTCGCCAACGCCAGTCATGAACTGCGGACCCCTCTCTCCATCATTAACGGATACCTCGAAAACCTCGTCGAAGGCGTGATCGATGACCCTCTTATGGTTCAGCGCTCGCTGCTGACCATGCAAAAACACAGCCTCCGCCTAGCCCGCATCGTCGAGGATATGCTGACCATCTCTCGCTTCGAATCAGTCGGAGAGGAGGAGGCCGCAGACCTCAAAAGATCCACCTTCTCCGTCGAGGAATGCGTTAAGGATGTGCTCGATCGCCTGCACCCAGTCTTCGAGGAGAAACAAGCCCGGGTCGAAATGCAGTTTCCCCCAGCCCACGTGGGCAGTCGCCTCGCCGGTGATCGGTTTTATTGGGATCAGGTTTTTTTCAACCTCATCGAAAATGCCCTCAAAGAAAACCTCCGGCCCGGCTTGGTGGTCACCCTCGGGCTGCGTCACTTGCCCGATGGCGGAGTGCAAATGTGGGTCCGCGATAATGGGGTCGGTATTCCCCGCGCCGATTTACCGTTCATCTTCAAAAGGTTTTATCGCGTCGCGAAACACCACAGCCAAGAGGTCAAAGGTACCGGGCTGGGCCTCAGCATCGTGCGCCGCGCCGTCGAAGCCCATGGCGGTCAGGTCGCCGTCGACAGTACGCCCGGTCTTTGCACCCAGTTTACCATGACTCTGCCACCACCGGCGCCCCCCGTAGCCTGATTCAGTGGCCATCTTTGGGCTTGCGTCGCCCTCAGCCCGATGCACACTTACTTCTTCGCTGCCACCCTCACATCCGGCAGTCATCGTCGGGCCGTAGTTCAGCTTGGTAGAACGCTTGCATGGGGTGCAAGAGGTCGTGAGTTCGAATCTCGCCGGCCCGACCAATAATCAACGAGTCACAGCCATTCCCAATACTGTGACAAACAGAGTGAGAACCCTTCCGTAGTCACCTTGACCCCGGAGAAAGTCGCATCAGGGGCCGTCGCCCTACCGTCCGGGTTCGTTCGAGTTCCCCACGATGATTTCATCATCTTCTGGCCGAGGAACAGGAGCTCGGAGTCGGGGATAGTTGGCCGTGGCGCGTTCGTCAGGACGCCCCGTTGAAGCTGGAAAGGCGCGGTTCATGGCCGGCCTCTCCTTTGGATTCGAGGCCCGCCACCTGATCGTTGCGTGTTCTTGCCGTCACGGTCGGATGGTGAAACGAAGTCTGAGCAGCTGACCGGATTCGTCGGGCGGCAGCGGCGTTTTCTGACGGAGCCGAACCCGTTCGGTGCCGTCGCCCTGATCCACGGGCGGTCCGTCCACAGTCAGGACGGCCTCCTCCCAGATTTTTCCGGACGCACTCGTTTCCACAACGACATCGGTGTCGAGTAGATGACGGATTCGGGTGAATTCGACAATCAAGTGCAGGGTGTCCCCGGATTTTTCGACGATGACATGAGGGCGTCCGCCGGTGCTGTGACCGGAGAGCGGGTCCTCCCCCAAAACGTATTCGGCCAGATTCGGAAGCCCATCGGCGTCAGGATCAGCCTGTGGCCCGCTCATCAATGGGTCATTCTGATCACTCTTGGAAAACCGGTTTTGCCAAAATTCGTAGACCATGCCGGTCGCCGGAGTGTCGCCCGGCCCGCCTCCTGGCTGCGGACTGACTCCCCACGAACGTTTTTGGTCCCACGCGTCATAGGGGGCGCCGGTCTCATCGACCATGACCAGAGAATGCCCATGTCTTTCAACCCACGGATACCATGAGTCATTGTAGGAAAAATCGAGGACCGTCTCGCCGAGCCCGTCGACGAGCTGCAGTCTTTCTCCGTCGTTGTCGAGTCGCCCCCACCAGTTGCCTATCACGTCTTTGACTCCGGGGTGCCGGAGCGCGAGGGTGGTGGGATTGGGGGAAACGATCAGCCGCGCCCCTGGGGCCAGCGTGGTGCCGACGGGCAGGGTGATTTCGATGCCTTGCACGAATCGGGCGCCGCTTAGGTCAAGCGTGGTGGGGCCGGTGTTGACAAGTTCGATGAATTCGAAGTCTGATGCGACTACGTTTGGAAGCGCGGTTGTTTCGGCGGCGCTTGGGCTGACCGGGGCATATTGGATTTCCGAGACTCGGAGCCAGCGTTGTGATGGCGTCGGGTCGGCGGCCCAAGCGGTAGTGGCGATGACGGTGCCGCCGGTATTGCGCAATTCCAAGCTTTCGCCGCGCGCGCTGAGCTGGCCTTGGTAACCGGAGACGACAAACCGTTTTTCACCGGCTTTCGGGCTGGTGGTCCGGGCGCGAAAGCCGACGGCGTCGCGGGCGACAAAGAGTTTGTTGCGATCGGGGTCGGTGGCGGTGGCGAGGGTGGCTGATGGAATCACGGTGCCCGGGGGGAAGGTGAATTCCACGCCTCCGGTCACGGTCCAGCCACTGATTTCCACTGCCTGCGAGGTGGGGTTAGTGACGACAAAATATTCCTGATGCTGACTGTCTGGCAGGCCGGGATTAAATTCCACTGGGCCCAGCGTTAGCGGCGGGGCGGCCGGCTGCGCAGGTGGCAGCGACGGTCCATAGGTAGTGTAAAGAAACGTGCGCCGTTGCGGGACATATTCGGTCAGCCGGCGGTTGATTTCCTCCGCCATGCTGAAGGCGGCGAAAGGCGACACAGTGCCGGGCGCGCCCGAAAGTTTCCAGAGAGCGGCCGGCCACTTGGTCCGGTCCAGCGTCGCATCGGAGGGACTCACCCCAGGTGGGTCAACGACCGATAGCCAATGCCGGAATTGCAGAACATGCCAGTCATCCGGCCCCCCAGGGGGCGAAAGAAACTGGTCCCGCAACGTGCGCAGCCGCCGCATATACATCTGCGTGATGGCGGGTGACCCCCGGAATCCGAAATTCCAAAACACGTTGCCGTTGCCAGCCGCTCCGGTCGGACTGACCGCGTTGGTGGCGAAAACGCGGTCGTTAAAATAGTTGAAATCCGACGTCCACACCCGGCCAAACGTCAGATCCATGTCCCAAGGGAGAAGCCGCCACTCGCGAGTGCCCGTGGTGTCACGATAAACATAATAATTTTTGTGTCCGGCATCTGTGTTGCTGGTCATGCTGTAGGCCGCCAGATGATTGACGGTGGCCGGGAGGTCGACGTTATCAAAGCCATAACGAAGCAAAGCTTCGCCCGACTGGGCCAGTCCAGTCGCCACCGCATTCAAATCCGCGGAGTTTTCGTTTCGACGCGTTTTCTTCTCATAACCACTTCCACCAGCGGGCAGGTTGGGAGTGAGGAAACTGTACATTTTATAGAGCGCTCCCTCCGGGTTTAGCCCGGCCCGCTTCAGATACGTTTCATCAGCGTCCTCTACCATCTCCGAGACCGCAAAAAACTGGCCGTTGCGCTGCACTCGAACCGGCCGCGCGAGATGGCTAGCCACTCCGGCATCCCGCAACAACTGATAAGCAATAGTATGATGCACCTTGGTCTTGTCCGCATGGTTGGTCATCAGTTTCACGTCGGCCGCCCGCTCCAGCGTTGGGTCCCATCGAAATAAGTGATCCGTTGGAAAATCAAGGTTGTAGCTTTTTTTGGGGAAGGCGCTCGTGCTTTGCCCATGCAGGTCGGCCCCCACATTGTCGTAAAATTCGCTGCCGTAGGCCAAGCTGATGCGGGCGCGCGTCGTCGTATCCGGATTGACGCCGGCGGCCATGAACCAATGGAGGACCGGCAGCTGGCTGGTGCTTAAAGATGGATCCTGAGCCACCGTGCCATGGTAGATCTGCGAATCATCAGGCACGTTGTTGGCCGGAGCCCGGCCGGTCAGTCCGGTCACATCCGCCGCCGTCACTCGCCACCGGACCATCTCGCCCGCCGCCAACGTCACCCCCTCAATCCGACCGCTGAAAATCCCGTCACCCGCCACCACGTCGTCGCCTTGGCCGTCGTCCCGCATCGGGGTCGCTTTCTCGGCCTCAAACATTTTCCGCCAGTAAAGCATGGCCCCAGCTACCGGATTCTTCGTCGGTACCGTGCGCACCGTGACCGGCAGGCTGAATGGGCCGGGCGCTGGGGGCGCTGGGTTTTCCGTCAGCTCCAGCACCAGCGGGGGAACCGTGGTCGAACCAATCCCGTTGGCTACCCCCGGAGTCGGGGTTGTAAAATACACCGGCTGCGTGCCGACCGGAAGAGCCGTATCAGCCACCAGCTCCGGCACCCAGAGGGCATCGCTGCTGGCTCCTAAAGCCGTATTCAATCCGTGAATGGCAAGGACGTTTTCGCCAGTCACCAACTGCGCCGACGCGCCGAGTGGAAATTCTTTGAAAATGACGGCCGAGGCATCGGCATTGACCGCCGTCGCCACATCGTTCCAAGCCGGTGGCTGCGGCTCGGGAGCATTGGCCGCCGCCACCCGGATGCCATTCAAGTAAGCCACAAATCCATCGTCGTATTTCATGCGCAGCCGCAGGTTCGAGCTGGCCGCTGGATCACCCACGATAAAGCGGGTTTTCATCCACAACGACGTCCGCCCCGCGTCATGCAGCTGGGATCGCACATTGCCACCATCGGCCAGATGACGTACCAAGGAGGACGATTGGGCGGTGGCGTAGCCGAGTCCCACCGTTTGCAGGCGGGGTAGGGCGGTTGGTAACGCCGTGTTTTTCGTCTGCAGCGTCACTCGGCCCCATCTGGCATCAGGCACCACGTTGTTGAGAAACCAAGTGGCATCGCCGGTCGCCTCCGTCGGGGCCAGAAAGCGGATTTCGCTGCCCGCCCCCACCAGCGTGTCCTGAGCCAGCACCCCGTTCAAACCATAGCTGACATCGGCCGATTGCGGTGGATACCCGGGCGCATACTCGTGCGCCACCGTCGTCCCATCGCGCTGTACCAGCGCTAGATACCCGCCTCCCCCCTTTAATTTAAAATTTGTGTGCAGCGGTAGGGCCGGATTCGACCTATCCTTGCCGGAACACCAGATGACCAGATACTGGCCGGCCGCCAGCTCAACCGGCGGAATCGTCCACCGGCGTAGGTTCTCGCGAGTGTCCGTCAGTGACCAGCCACCAAGATGAACCGGACCCGTCCCGATATTTTGCAACTCCACCCAGTCTTCATAACTCTTGTCCTCGTCCACCATGGGTAGGGATCCTGACTTTTTTGAGGCGGTGTTGATCGCCATGAATTCGGAAATAATGACCGTTTCTCCGGCCCCCAGTCGGCCCATTAGGCCTCCCGCTAGCAATGCCCAAACCAGCGTCCAACGCCAGTTTCCAACAGACAAAAAATGAGGTCGGGTCATCAGAATGCAAGGGTTTTGCTAGTTAAGAGTTTTGCTAGTGGCTCCGGTGAGTGGCGATCGGGTCAGTCTACGTGATCCGCCGCCGTCCGCCAAAAGCATCCTTCAGTAAAGCGCCCCAGTGGACCAGATTCGTGCTGCCACCGTCAAGATGTAATGACGAGTCTCCTTGCATCTTCCCGCCCCGCCCATGAACATTCAGCTCATGCCTCCATTCCTTTGGAATGAGATGATCGCGCCCCGCATCATCAGCTGTTGTTGCGCTCAACCCTTCATCACGGAACAGCGCCGCCATATCGTGCCGCAGGCCCGCGGTCGGGTCTTGGAACTGGGGGTTGGCGCAGGATCTAACTTTCCGTTTTACGTCCCAGGTCGCGTTTCCACCGTGATCGGAATCGAGCCCGCTCCTGTCATGCGCTCCCGAGCGCGCGCCGCCGCCTGTTCCCTGCCTGTGGAGGTTCAGGTGCTCGATGCCGTAGGAGAATGCTTGCCGTTTAATCAAGCGGAATTCGACTCCGTGGTCACCACCTATACGCTGTGCTCGGTGGCTTCGCTCGCCAGCGTGCTCGCCGAGGTGCGGCGCGTCCTGAAACCAGATGGGACATTGCTATTTCTGGAACACGGCCGCTCGCCGGACGCCCGGGTCTTTGCCGCCCAGCGGCGCATCGAGCCGCTTTGGAAGCGCGCTCTCGGCAACTGCCACCTGACCCGCTCGATTGCGGGCACGATCGAGAGCGCCGGTTTTCGTATCGGGCGGCACACCGCGGCATACATCCATCCCTTGCCCAGATGGATCGGCTGGACCGAATGCGGTCACGCTAAACCCGCCTGAGACGTTGGCTCGTCGTCCGTGGGTGAGTTCTGTCTCGTTGTGGGCGGAGTGGCCGCAGCCAGTCGTGGCGCAACTTTCCGGCAGTCCGAGTGGTAAGCCGCCGGCATTTCCTGCGCCGACCGGCCCGAGTCGCAGCGTTCCAGTCGCGTGCCGGGAGTATTCGCTCTCCGGCTGGTTGAAGCGGTGGTTCTCACCGAGCCCTGGCTTCTGGTGGCCCGGAGGCGCTTACGCCTGTTTAGCTTTGTCAAACTGGGCGTCGAAGACAATGTTGCTCGACGGAAAATCCACGCGTTTGCAGTAGGCACAGCTCTCGGCAGCGCCAAATTCGCGGTCCATGCCGCCGTCTTCCCATTCCACACTCAACGGCCCGGCATACCCAATGTCATTTAGCGCCCGGATGATCTTTTCAAAGTTGATGTTGCCGCGGCCAACCGACTTGAAGTCCCAGAAGCGGTTGGGTTGGTGGAAATCGACATGGCCGCCGAAGACGCCTGCCTCCGTCGGACGGTCGCTCCATGCCACGTCCTTCATGTGCACATGGAAAATGCGGTCGTGGAATTTGCGGATGAATCCAACGTAGTCGACACCCTGATACCCAAAATGGGACGGATCATAGTTGAAGCCGAAAGCAGGGTGGTAATCGAGCGCCTGCAGCGCACGCTCGGCCGAAGCAATGTCAAAAGCAATCTCGGTCGGGTGGACTTCGAGTGCGTATTTGATTCCGAGCTTTTGAAATTCATCGAGGATCGGCTTGAAGCGGGTGGCAAAATCTTTGAAACCAGCTTCGATTTGGCCCGGCAGGACCGGCGGGAAAGAATAAACAAGGTGCCAGATGCTGGATCCAGTGAAGCCGTTGACCACCGACACTCCGAATCGGGCGGCGGCTTGAGCCGTTTTGATCAATTCTTCAGCTGCACGTTGCCGCACGCCTTCAGGGTTACCGTCGCCGTAAATATAATCCGGAAGGATCGTCTTGTGGCGCTCGTCAATATTGTCGCAAACCGCTTGACCGACAAGATGGGTCGAAATGGCAAAACATTTCATACCAGCTTCGTCAAGGGCCCGGCGCTTGGCGTCGCAGTACGCCTGATCCGCTTTGGCTACCTCAAAGTGGTCGCCCCAGCAGGCAAGTTCGACGCCATCATAGCCGAAAGACTTCGCTTTTTGCACAATGGTGGTGAAGGGCATGTCGGCCCACTGGCCGGTGAAGAGTGTGACAGGACGGGGCATAATGAAGGGTGGTTGCGGGTGATGGCTCGGGGTGGGGGCAAGCGCAATGGCTCGTCGGACCGGACAAATGATTTCCACGGCGCGGCACGATGGCAATGGGAAAAGTGCGGCGCCAGACCGCTTGTTTTCCCGGTGCCTTCCTCTGTAGCTGGGATTGACAGGCGGGGCGTCAACCGTTATTTGAATTTTTATGCGGTCAATCTGGCGCGGGTGGCGCAGTGGCCCGATGCACCCATGAGCCAAGAATCTTATCTCTTCGCATGCCCAGTCTGCGCGGCGCGCCTGAGCGTGCCGAAAGCACTGGTCGGAGTCCGCGGCCCCTGCCCGCAATGCCACCACGAAATCACCGCTCCCGAACCCGAACCCGAACTCTCGGTGGTCGAAACCATCCGGGCTCGCGCCACTACCCCCGTCGAAGCGGGCGTGCCCGGGCCGGAATGGAATCAGCAGAGCCCCAGTGAACCCGTTGAGCCCGTGAGCCCCCGGCGCTCGTCGTTGGGCGTGATCATTGGCACTCTGTTGGTTTTAGGGGTGCTGGTGGCCGCCGGCTCCACAGTGCTGCCACCAGCCGCCCTGCAGGAATGGCTTGGGAAAATTTTGCCTCCCCAAGCCATGGAAATGGTCTTCGGCCGCCAGCCGTCCGTTTCTGTCGACGGTTCGTCACAGGATGAAATCCCAGCGAAACCGGCTCCTCCGCCCCCACTCCCGCCGCTGGGACGCAGCAGCAATGAACCCGACGCTCCTTCCGAGGAGCCAGTCGTGCCGCCGGTTCCCGAGTCTCCCGTTGTCGACCCGCCGCCCGTCCCCGCGGTGATTCCACCTCCTCCGGTCCTTCCTCCTGCGCCCGAGCCCGCTGCCCCTGAGCCCCTTCCCCCCGCTCCCGCAGCGGAGAATACTTCTCTCCCGACGGTAACAGCCCCTCCGATTGTCGAAACGGTGACGTCCTCCGGGTCCGATATCCCTGATTCACCGCCGCCGCTCGTTCCTAGCGGTCCCGAGCCGGTCACCTCCTCCATCTCCGATGCCCAAGCCGGGGCCCAGGAGGCGCTGACACTTTTTCTCCATGCCAGAACTTGGCAGGAAAGAATGGCTCTCAGTC
>JALRGB010000086.1 GCA_023253575.1 Verrucomicrobiales bacterium | reverse complement strand
CATGGAGGTAAAAAGTTCCATGGGCGTCATCGTCGCCATGCCCACCGCAGGCGCCTGCGCCGCGCTCCCGGGCGCCGTCATCGCGATGGCTGAGGTCCGGGGTCTCACTGAAGAAGAGATGGCTCGTGACCTGCTCGCCAGCGGCCTCATCGGTGTCTTTATCGCCACGGCCTGGACGTTCGCCGCCGAAGTCGGCGGCTGCCAGGCCGAAGGCGGATCCGCCGCCTCCATGGCCGCAGCTGCCCTCGTCAACATGGCTGGCGGCACCCTACCTCAATCCGTCGCCGCCGCCTCCATGGCCATGCAAAGCATGCTCGGTCTGATTTGCGACCCCATCGCCAACCGCGTCGAAGCCCCCTGCCTCGGGAAAAATGTCATGGCCGCCGCCAACGCCCTCTCGTGCGCGAACATGGCCCTCGCCGGCTTCGACCAAGTCATTCCCCTCGACGAAGTCATCGCTACCGCGAAACTCGTCTCCACCCAAATGCCGCGCGAATTGCGCTGCACCGCACTCGGCGGCCTGTCCATCACCCCGACGTCGATCGCCATCGAGAAAAAACTCGCCTGCCGCAAAACCAGCTGCGCCTGCGGCTAAGCCGCCCCCTACGTCGACAGCTAAAAAAGGGTCTTCTGCAATGAGCGTGGGTGGCGATCTAGGACTCACTGATTTATACGCTAACTTGCGCAGATTCTTTTGCTCAGTACTAAAACGTCGTCGTGCGCATTCTTTATACCAACAATACCCTGAGCCAAGCTGCTGGCACGGAGCTGGCAGTAAAAGACCTGTGCTTGGAAATGCAGCGCCGAGGGCACACGGTGGCAGCTTTCTCCGTGCAGCATGGCGGGGTGGCGGCGCTACTGCGGGAAGCTGGGGTGCCAGTGGCGGCTTGCCCGACCGAAGTCCCCTTTGAGCCAGATGTGATTCATGGTCATCATGAATGGGAGACCTCCTTGGCTGCTTTGCAGTGGCCGCATTGTCCGGTGATTTCATTTTGCCAAGGCCTGTATGGTTGGCAGGAAGAGCCATGTGTGGCTCCAAACGTGGTTCGCTGGGTTGCCATCGATGAACCGTGCCGCCAGCGGTTGCTCAATGCCCTTGGTGTGGTGCCAGACAAAGTGCGACTGGTGCTCAATGGTATCGATCTGAAGCGCTTCCAAGCGGGGCCTGTGGAGGGGCCAAGAATTGATAAAGCGCTGATCCTGAGCAATTATGCAACGACAAATAATTTTGCGGCGGTGGTGCAGAAAGGATGCCAACTAGTGGGTCTGGACTGCCAAATCCTAGGCGCAGGAGTCGGGCGCTCGGTGGTTGACCCGGAGCGTGCTCTGGCTGAGCACTCGGTGGTATTTGCCAAGGGCAAGGTGGCTTTGGAGGCACTGGCTTGCGGTTGCGCGGTCATCGTGTGTGATGAACGGGGACTTGGCCCTCTTGTCACGCCTCAAAACTTCGAGCGACTGCGGGAGGAAAGTTTCGGCTTCCCATGCATGACCGAGGCTGTCACAGAGCAGGGGATCGTCAGCCGCTTGGCGGAGCGAGATGAAGAAAAGGTGATGCGGGTCTGTACCCTGACCCGAGAGGTGGCGGGTGATGAGCGGATGTTCGATGACTTGGAGCGGCTATATACCGAAGTGCAGGCGGAGGTTGTCGAGACAAAGGCCAGCGATGTGGCGGCGTTTGCGGCCGGTTTTCTGGCTCGAAAAGGGGCGTTCTACAAACTGGGGAAAGAGGCTTGGAATTACGGTGCGGCTTTGAATTTGATCCCGAAGGAGGCTGTAAGTGGCGAGGATGCGGAAGTTGGAATCAATCGGATGCTGGATCGACTAAGAAAGGGAATTGATGCAATCGCGGCTTTGAAGGCGATGCGGAAGCTGGACAAGAGGCAGGTGGTTGAAGTCTCCAAATGGCGTTTTTGGCGAGACAAGTGCACAGGTGCTTGAGCCAAAGCAAAATCGAGGAAAATCGCAAACATCAAAGACATCCCAGTGTAGTGTCCGGCTCTTGACGTCACGTTTCGAGTTTCAGCCGAGCTCCCGTGAATTTGGCCAGAATGTGGTCTGCTTTGAGGGTTCAACATATCCGTCCGGTTAAGCACCTTGTGCGCGGATCATGTGAGGAGGGTGCCATTTCTGATTCTGAACCCTGCGCTGGGTCAGCGCCGAGGAGGAAACCCTCTGCTGCGCTCATGTCCGGTCCGTAGTTGAGGTCACCCGAGCCACCACCCAGAGGAGAAGGGCCACCACCAGAGCCAGCGCAGCCCAGAACCAGACCGAGCCTGTTCCTGCGGGGCGACGGGCTAGGTCACGCCGCGGCGCACCTTCTTCTCGACCCAGACTGGCGGGCACCTTAGTGGCGGCCACCATGGAGCCCTGCACCATCTGCAGATCGTAATGGACGGGGGTGGCACGATGGTTGCCATAAAAAATCGACACTGGCGTGGTGTCAGGGACGCGGAAGAGCAGGCGCACGACGGGGACCACGACACGCACGGAACTGATCGGTAGCGGCGCGTTGTCGCCGTTGTCGGTGGCCAACTGGATCGCCGTGGCGGCAGGCGCCGGCGGGGTGTGGAGCCGCAAGGAGAGCGCGTGAGCCGCCTCGCCCGGCGTGCGCTTCCAGTCGGCGG
>JALRGB010000083.1 GCA_023253575.1 Verrucomicrobiales bacterium | reverse complement strand
CTATGCATCATGAGATGGCAGAACACTTACTAAGATGTGTGGCTCTCTTTATCTCATTGAGCAAGTTCGGCTTCCCTTTTTGAAAATTCTCGTGCTTAAACTCCCAGGACTTCATCTCGGCGGAGGTTTTCTGTATCTGGCGTCGCTGACTCCGGTCTCTGCTTTCTGCTTTGATCAAGATCGCTTTTTGCTATCTTGCATAACTTAAATACTAATGACAATTAAGTAATTAAAAGAATAACAAATGTATTAAAATGGATTTGTATTCCTCTTTTTAATGGGTATTATTTGTAACCTGACCGTTTTTTCTGCGAAGAATGCCAGTGGTGCATTGTTTTCAGGGGTGGGGTCAGGTCATTGTGAACGGCTGGGCGGATGGATAGTCTGGATCGTCCGGATCGTCTGGTGCGTTCGCGATCATGCCATGGATGATTTTTCTCTTTTGCACAGTGCTGACGGAGCCCGGCGGGGACCCGGGCGCCCCCAAAACACGGTCAAGGCGGAGCAACTGACGTTGTCGCTGCCTCCGGCCCAGCGCGAGCTGCTGGAGGAGCTGACATTAACAGGGTTTTTCGGTAAAAATGCGGTCGAGACGGCGACTCTCTTATTATGGCAGGCACTGCATGAATGCGCCCCGCAACGACTGCAACAAGTCCGTGAATTTCGCGCCCACCAAGCGGCCCAACAGGCCGGTGCGCTGAAAAACAAGCTGGAAAAAATAAATGCCATCCTGAACGAAGAATGAATCGATTATTTTCCACATCGAACACACCGGCGTCGCCCGCTCCGGCCGGACCTGAGGCGGCCTCGTTGCTGGCGCGATCACTCCGCGAGCCGTCGCTCCTGCGACTGGCGCAATCGATTCAGGAGCTCAACCCGGAACTAGCCCGGGCCTTATGCTGGGATGGACTGACCGCGCTGAAGGACGAGGGCGAGCGCGCCGCATGGCGCGAGCGGCTGGCCTTTTTTCTCGGTGGCAGCGGCCCAAAAAACGACGGTGGCACCGATGACAACGAAGGAAATCCGCCCCTTCCCGGCCCAGCGGCCGTTTAAAAAGAAGTTGCTGGGGCCGAGCCTTCGGGGCAGGTCGTGGGGCATGAGTCCGATCCCCGCTCGCTCACTGCCTGATTCCCCCGCGCTGGAAACGCGCGAGGAGGTGATGTTTTTCGACACCGACGCCGGCGGGGTCGTGCACAACACGGCTTATTTGCGATATGTGGAGACGTGCCGCACCCGGCTGGGCGCGCTGCTGGGGGCCAATGCACGGGAAATGGCCGCGGCTCGCCAGTTTGCCGTGGTGTTGCGCACCGAGATTGACTACCATCGACCCGCCGTACTCGGCGACCACCTGCTGGTGCGAGGGCGACTCGAGTCGCTGGAGCGCGTGCGTTTTTGGTGCGCCTTCTCCATCCACCGGGCCACCGATGACGTGGTTCTCGTCACGTGCCGCCAAGCCCTCGCCTTGGTCCAGCTTCCTGCCGCCAAACCCATGCGATGCCCCGCCATCTGGGCAGCCACATGGCCGCAACTCCGCGGCTCATCCGCCCCGCCAGCGCCACACCGCGCCTGACACTCAAAACGAGGAAAATCCGCCCGCCGGCCACCGCCCGCCGCCCACCGCCTACCCTCCCTGCACGGGCGGCATCAGCGCCACTTCCTGACCAGGAGAGAGCGGCGTTTCGCGGGTGGCGTATTCCAGATCCACCGCCATCAGCAGTCGTCCGTCCCAAGAACTGAGCGCCGGCCAACGCTCGTACAACTCAGCCAGCAATGAGGCCACCATGGGCGAAGCCCCCGACACCGGCGGCCACGACCACTCGACCTCATCCACCCCAGATACCTCACGCAGCGAGGAAAAGAAAAGGAGTCGAATCGTTGATTGAGCGTCAGCCTTCGCCATGGAAAAGAGAGTTGTCGGACAGGGTACCAATACACCTTAAATTGCGATAAAACCCATTATAATCAAGACCATACCCCACCACAAATTCATCCTCAATCTCAAATCCGACGTATTCAGCCCGGACCCCAGCCACCCGTGACCGCCGCTTTTCTAGCAAGACACACAGCTCGATACTCGCCGGCTTCACCTCGACCTCCAGCCTCCGGCGGAGGGTGGCCAGCGTCAGGCCAGTGTCGAGAATATCATCGAGGATGAGCACATGCCGCCCCTGTAAGTCCGGCAGGGCCGGTTGATGAAATGTCACCTCCCCCGCTGACACCGTGCCGCCATGATAGCTGGACACCTGCAGACTGGTCACCTGCAGCGGCAAATG
>JALRGB010000076.1 GCA_023253575.1 Verrucomicrobiales bacterium | reverse complement strand
TTGGATCGGCGCACGGATGCCCTGCAAGGCGGAGAATCAGACGGGCCGGCCATCGTACCCGGCCAGCCAGAGGCCAGCGCGCTACTCCACCGCGTATTGACCACCGAAGCAGACGACGTCATGCCGCCCAAAGAGTCCGCTAAACCCCGGCTGAGCGCCGAGCAGGTGGCCACTTTGCGCCAGTGGATTACCGAAGGCGCCGGTTACAGCGAGCATTGGGCGTTTACGTCGCCGGTCACGCCGACCGTTCCCGTGAAGCAAACACCTTCCGGCCAGACAGCCTCGCCCATCGATGCCTTTATCCTCTCACGCCTTGAAGCGGAAGGACTCACGCCCAGCCCAGAGGCTGATCGCGCCACCCTCATCCGCCGGGCCAGCCTCGACCTCACCGGGCTGCCGCCCACCGCCGCCGAGGTCGCCAGCTTCCAGCAGGACACCTCGCCCGAAGCGTGGGAAACCGTCGTCAACCGACTCCTAGCCTCCCCGCACTACGGTGAAAAAATGGCCATTCCATGGCTGGATATGGCCCGTTTTGCCGACAGTAACGGCTACCAAACGGACGGCAGCCGCTACATGTGGCCGTGGCGCGATTGGGTCATTCAAGCCTTTAATCAAAACATGCCGTTCGATCGCTTTACTATCGAACAGCTCGCTGGCGACCTACTGCCCCATCCAACCCGCGAGCAGCTTGTCGCCAGTGGCTTTAATCGCAACCACCGGCTCAACGGCGAAGGCGGTCTCATTCAAGCCGAATGGTTCGTGGAAACTGTCATCGATCGCGTCGAAACCACCGGAAGTACATGGATGGCGCTTACATTTAATTGCTGCCGCTGCCACGACCACAAATACGACCCGGTCACCCAAAAGGAATTTTATTCGCTCTACTCGTACTTCAACAGTGTTGAGGAAAGCGGTATTCTCGACGGAGACGGGCGGAATACGGCCCCGGTCATTTCACTGCCCACTCCGGAACAGGAAAGCCGCCTGCCCGGCATGACTGCCGCCATCGAACAAGCGCGCCACGCCCTCGCCACCACCGAAGCCGAGATGGCCGCCAGTCAAGCCAGCTGGGAAGCCGCCATGCTCGAGTCGCTCGGACAATCGCCGGTCTGGACGACCAGCCCACCGGTCGCCATGACCACCGCCCATGGCAGCGTGCTCACGCTGGAACCCGATGGCTCAGTGTTCGCCGGCTCCGGCCCGCAGCCGGAAACAGACACTTACACGCTCAGCTTCAAGTCTCTGCCCGCGCCGCTGACCGCCGTGCGACTGGAACTCATGCCCGATGATCGACTCCCCAGCCAGGGACCCGGCCGCCACGCCAATGGCAATCCCGTCATCTCAGAAATCACCCTAGAAACAACCGCCACCGCCACCACCCCCGCCCGTACCATTCGCCTGATTCGCGCCACCGCTACCTTCGACCAACCAAATTGGGAGTCAGCCAAAGCCATCGATGGCAATCCCGCCACCGGCTGGGCCATCCACCCCCACGTCGGACAACCGCAAAGCGCCGTCTTCACCCTGGCCGAACCACTGACCGGACCGGAGACCACCGAAATCCGCCTCACCCTCGGCCAACATTACGGCTCCGGTGCGACTCTCGGGAAATTCCGGGTCGCCCTGACCAGCAGTCCGACCGCCACCGTGCCGGCACCAGTCGCCGACGCCCTGGCCGCGCCAGCCAGTACCCGCAC
>JALRGB010000074.1 GCA_023253575.1 Verrucomicrobiales bacterium | reverse complement strand
GCGTTTACGGCGCCGCATTTTCCGATTGAGCCGCCGCCGGAATGGCTAGCGGCCGTGCGGGCGCGGTCGCCTGGGATGGATGAAAAGCGGGCGTTGAATGTGGCGCTTGTCGAGCATCTGGATGACGGTATTGGCCGGGTGTTGCGCACGCTCGCGGAGTGCGGGTTAGAGCGTGACACAGTGGTGGTTTTTACTTCTGACAATGGCGGCTCCCTGCCTCATGGACAGAACAACGACCCGTGGCGCGGAGGCAAACAAAGTCATTATGACGGTGGGTTGCGGGTGCCGTTTTTTTTGCGTTGGCCGGCGGTGGTGAAGGCGCACTCACGCAGTGATTATGCCGGTCAGATATTCGATGTTTTCCCAACCTTCCTTGAGTTAGCGGGTCTTCCCCGGTCGGGTGACCTTGATGCTGTCAGTTTGTGTCCAGTTCTCACCGGTGGTGAGATGCCGACGTCGCGCGATTTGTATTTTGTCCGTCGCGAAGGCGGTCCGTCCTACGGCGGTAAGTCGTACGAAGCCCTCATTCGCGGCGACTGGAAAATTCTGCAAAACGACCCGTTCAGTCCGTTGGAGCTTTATCATTTGCAGGACGATCCGCAGGAAAGCCGCAACCTCGCTCGGACGAAGCCGGAAAAACTGCGTGAACTGAGTCAGGCGCTGCAGTTTCACATTCAGAGGGCCGGCGCCGTCCCCTGGCAGCGGCGGTGATTGCCCGCCGCCTGCTTGCTGCCTGTTCGCCCCGTGATCCCGTCTCAGCGAGCCAGTCGGAAAAACCGGCTACCTTGCGCTGGAATTCGATAGGGATTGGTCAGCGGAGAGATGTTTTGCCACCGTCCGGAGGCCAAGTCTGAACTTGATTGCAGCATGGCTGGTCCGGTCCAGCCGATGACGATAGTATCACCATCGAGGGCGATGGAAGGGGTTGCTGGCCCACCGATCGTATCAAGTGGGAAATACGCAGGGATGGCGCCGGCTCCGGTTCCATTGATTAGATGACGCGTGCCATCGGGCAGGAGGTTGACCCATTCGAGACTGGCCGACCCTGCCCCACCGAAGTAGAAGAGCCGGAATGGATACAGACCTTCATCCGTGACCATGAGGTCGATGATCCACGGGGCGTCATCGCCGCCACAATTCGTGCACGGTGAGAACGTGGCTGGAATTTCCAGTTCGGTCGGGGCCCCGCCGGCATACAGACGAAAGGCCGGCTGCATGGTGATGTTGAAACGGTGATGCCCAGGCGTCAGATGGAGTAGCGTAAAAGCCTCCAGCGCAAAAGGCTGGCCGCGGCCGGCGATGCCGGGAAATAGGCTCTCGTTGGCCATGTTGCCGACCGGGGTGCCGTCAATTTGATAATTCAGGGCCGTCGTCTCTTCAAAATACCCGAGACTATTGAGTAATGACGGGTCTATGAGGTTCGTAAATGGTTCGTTCAGAATGGCCTGAGCATCATCCAGATTGGAGAATGGATAACCTTCCGCGCTGTCAGGCAGGATGAGATTCAGCGCCATACCGCGTCGCTGATAGCGAGTGGGATCGAATGGGAGCGAGAGGGATTTGCCCAGCACAGGGAATTCGCTCCACGCCAGAACGGTGAAGGACCATTGTTTCGTATAGGGGCGCGGGGTCGGGCTGTTATCGAGGAATGAGAGCTCGACGGTATGCGTGCTGGCTGAGGGGAGTGGGGCAGGCGCTTGATAGAGAACCGTGGTCGTGCCGGCTTCGGTCACGATAATGGGAGTGACGGCCATGCCATCGAGTTTGAGGGTAATGGATCCTTCCTTGACTGATTGATCACCGGCTCGGAGGACGGCCCGGAGCGGAGAGCTGGGGCTGGCCTCCATCGCGTTCTCAGCGGGTAGCAGGTCGGTGATATCGATCGGACGGCTGATGACGCCGGCTGAGGTCGTGTATTGCTCGGCGAGAAGAAAAACCCCGCCGGCATATCCACGAAAGGCGTGAGCGCCCGGCAGGCCACCGTTGGCTTGGCCCACGGAATGGGTGGTGCGGATGATGATGGTGCCGTCGGCTCCGGGGGCGATGTCCGTCCACCGCGCGACCAGTCCGGCCGCGTTGTTGCCGGTACTGAATTCCACCGAAGTTTCCGACACTTTGTGAGTCCCCGGGGTGCTGGCGTAGCGAGATGCTTCAGCTCCGATGATCGACCAATTGGTGACGCGTTCGGCGTAACCGGCGCCACCTTTCCGATCGGCGGTACTGGCAAAGGTGTAGCGGCGAGACGGGTCCAGCCCGGTCAGAGTCAAGTCCACGCTCCATCCCGGGGCATCGCCGTAGCTCATGTTACCGGCGAGGTCGACCATGCCTTTAAATTCTGCCTCCGCGTCCGAGCCGGGCGGAAAATCGGCGGCATCGCCGGCGGAGTTGACGCTGCCGCTGGAGATTGTTTCCGTGTAAGCGGCCTGTACGTTCAATGGGGCGCCGCCGACGCTGTTTTTCAGTGGGCCGGAGTCAGCTTCGCCGGCAAAACTGCGTCCTAGGCCGTAAGTGGTGACGGTGGGCTCATTGATTTGTCCTGGCTTGAAGGCGCTGTCATTGAAGGCCCGCCACCGGTGGGGCCCGGCCTTTAAGCTGAAAACACCACCGGCATAGCCGCGGAAGGCATGCGCGCCAGGCAGGCCGCCCTGAGCTTGTCCCACACTGTGCGTCGTGCGAATGATAATCCGGCCGTCGGAACCAGGATCGATGTCCGTCCATCGCGCGACCAGCCCGGCGGCATTGTCGCCGGTGCTGAATTCAACCGACGTCTCAGAGACTTTATGCGTTCCTGCTGAACTTGCATTCTGGGCGCTGGCGGCGCCGAGGATCGACCAATTGGTGACCCGCTCGGCATATCCGGCACCGCCTTTGCGGTCAGCTGTAGCGGCGAAACTATACCTTTTGGTGGGGTCGAGTCCGGTTAATTCGAGGTCGACGTACCATCCGGGAGCATCGCCGTAGCTCATATTGCCGGCGAGGTCGACGCGTCCTTTGAATTCTGTTTCGGCGTCCGAGCCTGGGGGGTAGTCGGCGGCATCGCCGGCTGAATTCACGCTGCCGGCGGTGATGAATTCGGTGTAGGTAGCGGTGACTAGGCTATTTTCGCCGGTGGCGAGGATTTTCAGTGATCCTGAGTTGCCTTCGCCGGCGAAGCTGCGGCCCAGTCCGAAGGTGGTGGCATTGGGGTCGTTGGTCTGACCTGATTTGAAGGCGCTATCGTTGTAGGCTTCCCATTGATCGACCTGTTCGCTGACGAGGAACAGGCCGCCGCCATAGCCGCGAAAGGCATGGGCGCCGGGCAGACCGCCGGCGGCCACGCCCACGCTGTGGCTGGTGCGAATGACAATAGTTCCGTCGGCACCGGGGCGGATATTCGTCCATCGAGCCACGAGCCCGGCACTATTTTCGCCAGTGCTGAATTCGACGGAGTGGTCGGACACGCGATGGGCTCCGGGTGAGCTGGCATAGGTTAGGGCGTCAGCCCCTAGCACGCTCCAGTTGGTGACCCGGTCGGCGTAACCGGCCCCGCCCCGGCGATCGGCCGTTCCGGCAAATGAATACCGGCGGCCAGGATTCAATCCGCTAATGGTCAATTCTACAGCCCATCCCGGGGCGTCGCCATAACTCATGTTTCCCGATAGGTCGGCACGCTCGGTGAACAAGGCCGCGGCATCAGTGTCCGGAATAAATGGAGCCGCATCTCCCGCCGAGTTTACACTGCCAGTGCTGAAGATTTCCTTGTATTCGACGGTGACTCCGGTGGCTTCACCGGTGGAGAAATCTTTCAGCGGTCCGCCTTGGCCTTCGCCGGCAAAGCCCCGGCCCAATCCATAGGTCGTGGTATTCGGGGCGTTGGTCTGGCCTGGTTTGAAGGCGCTGTCATTATAAGCGATCCACCCGCCGTTCGAAATGCCGGTCAGGCCCGATATAAGGGTAAGTCCCATCACCCAGTGACGAATCGCGGAAAGCAAAGTATGAGGCTTGAGCATTATTTGAGGGGGATGAATTTTAAATGACGGTCTTGGGAGGCTCCGGTGGTTTTTTGTTTAGCCTATCAGAAAGCGCGAGGCCGCATCAAGCATTTCGTGGCGGCGCTTCGCCGTCAGTGGGAAGCAATCACGTCCGTTCGGATCCGGCACTCGGATTCCCGTGACGTTC
>JALRGB010000058.1 GCA_023253575.1 Verrucomicrobiales bacterium | reverse complement strand
AGAAATTCGCCCTCTCCCCATGTTGAGGGAAATTTCTCCAGTTTAATTCCGCTGTGATCCCAGACACCCTTTCCGATGGGGGCCTTACCTTCCGTCCATTGGCTGTCATCGAAGTCAGGCCTATACCAATTCTCCATCCCGGTCGGCAGCGTGATGTCACGGAATCGCCGGCCATCATATTGTTCCAGCTTGTCCTTTTTTTCGGTGGCATCAATCGTCGCGAAGCGCCAAATCTGTTCCCCTGGCAGAGACTTGCCCACTGGTTTCCAGTAATGATCCCATTTCCGTTCCCTATCCAAAGTTCCATCTTTTGTGAATGTGTGCGCCGTACTCACGATATTGTTATACTCGCCCTGCTTGGGTTCTGCCGCGGCAATGTCCTTGTCCCAGAAAGGCGCGGTCTCAACAGCAATCACGTTACCCTTGAATTCGGGCATGTCGGCCGGCGCGGCCATGGCCTTGCGGAAAATCTCATTTTCACTCTCACCGCCGACCCCCAGCACGCCGATCACAAATGGCATCTTCGGAGCTGACAGGTCTTTGCGAACATCGCGAATAAACTTAGCCAGCAGGTCTGAATAAACATCGTATTTTCCAGGTTGATCGGGACCGGGATAAGTTGTCCCATCAACGAGGTCGTTAAACCCCTGAAGCCAGACAAAACCAGCCAGTTCATAGCCAGCCTTTTCGTCATACGCCGGACAGACCCGCTTGATGTCTTTGGTCACCTTCTGAACATGTTCGATCATCATTCGGTAAAACACCCCCGAGGCGGCATCTTTTTCATCCTGCCATTTTTTCCGGTCCTCGGCTTTGGGAATGCCGTGGGCACCCTGAGGATGCGCGTCCCACTGTTCCTGAATCTCCTTGGGCAGCTTGTATTGCCCGGCACTGGGCGGACGGAATTCAGTGTTGAGTGACCTGCCGCCCCAGGCGGTTTTAATAAGCAAAATCGGCTCCTTCAGTTCTTTCTCCATATAGATCCCGAAGGTGAACTCGGGACCGATCTTTCCGCCATCCTGGGTGGGGTTGTTTCCACGTTCGCCAAAGCCGGCGGTCAGTTTCCCCAGCCCCTCGCCATTGGCACTGCCATCATAAGGGCCGGTCAAATAAGACATCCAGACTTTGTCACAGACCCGTGGGGTCCCATCGGGATTGCGCATCTCCTTAAGAATAGGTGCCGTTAGCGGGTCTTTGCCAATATAATCAAAAGTACTGACCGCCGCATGCCCCTCCATGTTGGACTGGCCCGCCAAGATGAATACCTTGAGCGGCTTGGCAAAGGAGATGGGCGAGAGGACGCAGAGCAGCGCTGCGGTCAGGATTACAGTGGGTTTCATTGTCATCGATTCGTTGAAATTTACTTTTTTGGCAATCTAACTCATGAGTGCTTAATCAGCTTACGGAGAGAGCATTGTATGGAGCGATTATTTGGTTCCACTCATGGCACAGATGCGGACGTAGTACTGCGGAGCGGCGGATGATCCTTGGCCGCTTCGACGGCCTTGATGGCTTCCTCAACAGCGCCGACACGCCGTTTGTTGAGATCGTTAGGAAAATCCCCGCGCTCGACCTCGGCGTTCAAGCTGGCTATCAACTCCCTCAGCGCCGGAATCTGCGGCTTGGCGGCGGATCCGTAGCCGGTGATCATTTCCATGATCTCGCCCGTGCGGCTTTCGCTGCCATGGCCGCCTTGGGTCTTCGCCAGACCAACCGCTGCCGCAATCCCTTCTTCAAAATGATATTTGGCCAGCGCCTTCAAGCCCGCCATGCGGATCACATTGTTGAACATGGTATCGGCCGGACTGGGGCTTTCTACAGCGGTGAGAATGACCGGGGCGAGAAGAATAACATCCTCTTCGCTCAGTTGGTTCTGGAAACAATGTTCGAGCGTGGCCCGAGCCATGCCGTCCGGATTGGTGGACACCGCGCGGATGGCTTGGTTTCGCAACGTGGGATTCACGGTGTTGAGCTCCTCCCTCAGCGGACCGGAAAACACGGCCGCAGCCAACTGGCCGTGCGCGATTTGCACGGGGTCTTCCCAACGTATCGGCCACAAGGGTTCCGCGGTCTCCTCGAGCGCCTTGAGAATGCTCTCGAGGGCCGGCTTGGCCGTCTCACCCATTTTTCTCAGAGCCTCGGCCGCCTTGTAGCGCACCCAACGGTCCGAGTGGGCGAGTTGTTTGACCAGGACGGGCAGTGCTTCGGGAGTATTGATTCTTCCTAACGCCTCACAGGCACCCTGCATTTGATGCGGATTGCCGCTGTCGGCGAGTTTGATGAGGTCGGCCACCATCCCCTTGGACTCGGGGCGCGCCGCCAGCTCCTCGGCCGCCCAGCCGCGGACGATCGGCGACCAGTTACTAAAGGCGGCTATCAACTCCGCAGGGGACAACTCGCGTCGATCGAGATCAAAATGGCCGGCGGCCACGGCAGCGGCGGCCTCTGCCTTGGTCAGCCAACCCGAAGCATCCAAGTCGCGGCCGGTGATAACGAGTTTCCGCAGTGGGAGCGCATAGGTGAGCACATAAGTGGCGGCAGGACTCAGCCCATAGTAACTGCTGTTTCCAAAGTAGGTATTGTCATCCGTCTGCCCGGCTCCGTATTGTTCGCCGCCGTCATAGGTGAAAGATCCATCCGAGCGACGAACCAGATCAAGGTGCCACGAAGACTGGCGGAAAAACGCAGCCGCCGTCTCGGGTCCGCCGACCGCAGCACCGAGACCACTCCACAGATAGCTAAATCCCTGCCCAGTGTGACCGTATTCTCGACTGGCGAAACCTGCCGTGGCCATGCGAGTGAAGAACTCCGTCTCCTTCGGCTTGTTGCCAATCGCGGCAAACATCACTGCAGTGATGGAATTCTTGCCGTTGTTCTCATGGTAGGGCCACGGTTCGTGCTCGCCATAAGGAATGGCACCCTTGTCGGTAAAGTAACCGAAAAACCCAGCCGCACGGATCATGGCCCGATCGATTTCCGGGTGCTTCACGCCGCATTTGTTGGCCAGTACGATGGCGAGGTTCGCAGGGAGTCCAGCCATGTTGACGGGACCGTAAGGCGGTACAGAACCATTGAATTTGCCATCCTTGCTGAGCGCGGCAAAACCATGGCCGAAGGTCCCATACATACTCTGGCCCCGAGCCAGCTTCAGAGCACTTTTTTCGATCCAGGGCAGCACATCCTGGTCGCGGGTAACCATGTAATATTCGCAGACAAACAGCAGGCGATAGCCCATGTTCCAAGTATCACCCCAGTTGGGACCGACGGGTTTCTTGTCAGGATCGAGATTTTCTTTGGCCAGATCGAGAGCGAAGTCGCGCAGCTTTGGTAGGTATTCCGACTGACCCGTAGCGAGCAAGGCCAGTCCTTGGATGGATCCAGCCCAGTTCGGCTCTAGGGTTTCTTTTTCGAGCACCTTGATGGCGCCCTCGAGGATACGTTTTGATTTCTCGCAGTTCCATGGCGCGGTCTCGCTATAAGCGCCCATCACGGAGAGCTTTAACGCGAGATCCTTCGCTTGACCCGCTCGCCAAACGTTGAGTTTGAGCACCCCGCCCCGAGCGTCCGTTTCCGCTGCCTGAATAGCCAAAGCGATAGATTTACGCGCGTCGTCGCCGAATGGCTTGCCATCCACACCAAGGATCACATCGTCCACCATCACGACCCCGTCCGCAGGTGATCCGGCTCCCACATGAGTGACCAAAATCTGCCGACTGGCCAGCGTGGTGCGACCTTGCGCAGCATCGAGATTGTCCGCCGCCTTAGTATAGATCCAGCCCCGCAAGCCGGTCGCCCCCAGATTGTAGGTGAGTTCGCGGTCGACCGTCTTTGTGTCCTTGGTGAGGTCGGGGACTTGAGAGAAAAGCGGGCGGGTGAGGCCCATCGCGAATACGGCCAGCAGGCCGATGGTTTTGATAGATGTTTTCACAATGCAGGTCCTCAGAAAGGCAAAAGGGAAAAAGTGGAAAGGACGAGGATCAGGAATTTCTTCATGAATGATTTGGCGGAGGTCGCACTTGGCATCATAGCTGGCCCGGGCAGGAAATGACAGAGAGAATGTCTACTTCAGCTGACCTAAAATAGGACAAGTGTACCAACCGCATCGCGCGGATACTTGGCAACGCCGTCGTCCCACGTGATGGAGAGCCCGTCCCCCACGCCCCATTCATCGTTTCAGGCTCCTCCCCCCAAGGATTCGCATCGACAGTTTCCCGTCTTTGGGCTAATCACGACGAATGGCGCCATTGAGGTTTCTCAGTAAAATCGAGCAAGTGGCGGCGTATTTGCGCGAAGAATTGGCCAGCGGCAAATGGCATTATGAGATTCCGGGCCGGGAGGACCTGGCCATCGAATTCGGCGTGAACGCCAAAACCGTGGAAAGCGCCCTGCGCTTGCTCGAGCGGGACGGGCTGCTCATTGCGCAAGGCGTAGGACGCAGGAGACGCATCGCCACTCAGGCCCAAGCGAGAAGCGCGTTAAAGATTGCCTTCATGGTCTATGAGCAAACGAATCCCGTGCAGATGAGTTACAACGATTTGAGCCATCGACTGACCCGTGCAGGCCACTCCTCCACGATCGCCGAGAAGTCATTGATGGATCTGGGCATGGATCTGCGTCGAGTAGCGAAGTATGCAAGAGGCATAGAGACGGATGCTTGGGTGATCATATGTGGCCCGCGTCAGGTCCTTGAGTGGTTTTCACGGCAAGCGGTTCCGGCGTTTGCGTTATTCGGAAGGTGTTCCCAACTCCCGATTTCTTCGGTGAGGATCGACAAAGCTGCCGCGATGCACAGGGCCGTGGACAGGCTGGTCAAACTGGGACACCGCAGGATCGTCTTGCTCGCGAGAACGGATCGGCGTAAGCCGAGCCCGGGACTCCTCGAGCGGATCTTTCTCGCGGAACTGGAGGCACATGGCATCCCAACCGGTCCATACAATCTGCCGGATTGGGAGAACGACGTAGAAAGCTACCATCGCTGTCTTGAGTCGCTGTTCGGTAAAACCCCGCCCACAGCCTTGTTCATTGATGAACCTCCCATGTTTTACGCGGCCCAATTATTCCTTTCCCGTCGAGGTCTCTGTGTGCCGCGTGATGTGTCGATAGTCTGTCATGACCCGGATCGCTGGTTCACATGGTTCGATCCGGTGGTTTCCCACTTCAACTGGGATTCCAGTCCTCTGGGCAATCATGTACTCCGATGGGCCAACCAGATCGCGGCCGGAAAGCACGTCATCAAGCGTAGCTTGATTAACGCCGAGTTCATCGAGGGGGGTACGATTGGTACGCCACCGGGCCGATGAGTGCATAGAGAAAGAGACAGGATGGCACTCGCGCTGGCGAACCTGCGGGATTTCAAGTCGCGTCCAAGATCGGGATCATGACCGGAATTTGCTTTTGAGCCGAAGGCCTCCGCCCCAAACCATGCCCCCCGCGCTGCCCTAATTTAGGACAACAGTGAGTTAAAATACCTGACCGTAAGATCAACAGTTTCCTTTCATCCCTCAGAGGAGGACGCATGATACCCAACAGAAAATGACTCCACTCAATCATCAACCAACCACGCAAGAAATTATGATTGAACCATCAGATCTTCCACCATTGCGACCCCGCAAACCACTGCGCCACCTACTCACTTCCCTCGCTTTGCCATTGGCCACTCTCGGCCAATGGGTGCCATGCGCGCAGGCGCAACTACCCTTCATGGCGCTGACCGGAGATGGCGCCACCGGCACTCTCATGGAAAATGGCGAAGCTGAC
>JALRGB010000128.1 GCA_023253575.1 Verrucomicrobiales bacterium | reverse complement strand
CCTCTCAACGCCAGCAGGCCAACGAGGAGATGGCTGAGGTCGGGCTCAAGTTGCCGGACGACTGGGACATGTTCAGTCAGTGAAATCGTCTCGGTATTGAGTACGCTGTGCTCTTTTTTTCTCTCGGAACGTGAAATCCCCCGCTTCTAGGCTTATGGCAGAGTGCGAAATTCCTCGCTTTGCAGAAGGGTCGTACATACGTCTGCGACACTGGCGGAGGTACTGAGTTGGGCGCGTTCCGCGGTGTCAGGTCGCCGGTGGAAGAGCCGATGGGTGATAAAGGTGAGCTGGACCAGCGGATCGCTTCCCACTTTTTTACGGGCCAGTTGCGCGAGAGCGCGGGCCTGTGTTTCGAGGAACGCGCCGGTAGGAGGGCTTGGGAAAGGGGCCCATTCCCGGTAGAGGCTGCGGCGGGTGGAGTCGGGTGCGGCGTCGGGCGAGCCGTCTTGGCGGGGATCGAGCGTGCCGCTCACGAAGAGTATGGCATCCCGCCATTCACTGCCGCCGAGAATGAGCGGTTTTCTGACGGGTGTGGCGGCCTGCATGCGCAGGATATATTTGGCGGCGGCGGGCCACCCGCCTTTGAGGAGCTGGGCGGCAATGGCATCTATGGCGGCAGCCTCCGGCGGGCGTGTTGCGGTCCAGAGGCTGAGGGATGATGGTTCGGGCAGGAGCGGGTGACCCAGTCCCTCCGAGAGGCGCAGGGCGGCGAGGCGAGCGAAGAAGGTGGCGCCTTCGTTTTCGAGCCAAGCGGCGAGGGCGCGTCTTCCGGCGGTGGCGGGGGTGATGTCTGACGGCGGATTTTCTCCGGTCAGCAAGCTGGGGAGGCGGGGAGACAGGCTGGGTGCGTCCATGCCTGGGGGTGGGCCTTCGGCCATGGCGGCGACGTGTGATTCGTTTTTGATGCGGCGCTGGAGAGAGTTGATTTTATCGGATTGTTTTTTGAGTTGGGACCGCTGATCGGAGGAGAACAGTTTTTCCATGGGGGCGGAGAAATGGAAGAACGGGCTATTTTCGTCGAGGCGGTGGGAGGTTTGGATTTGTTCGGCGGCGGCGGCGATGGCGTCCGGGGTGCCTTGCTGGCGCGCGGCCGTCCAGGTGTTCCACCATGGGGCGTGGAGCGCGTGGGATGGCGGGTCGCTGGTGAGCCCGAGGGCGGTGAGCCATTGTTCCAGCGGAGTTTCCAGTAGCCCGCGTGCGTCGGCGAAGGCGGCTAGGGTGCCCTGCGGCTGCCGGTGCCACGCCCAGGCGAGGCGCACGTATTCTGCGGTCTGGGGGAGGAATTCAACGGCGGCCATTAGGGCGAATTCCTGGCGCATGGCGTCACGGCGCGCCTTCTCGCTTTGCAGAAGCGCTACCTCGCGCGTGCGTTTTTCCCTGGCGGCTGCGGAGCCAGTCGGGACGCGGTTCAGTGCCGGACGTCCGTCAGGTCCGGGGACGAGCGCATGGCTGTGGGCAAAAATCGCCACTATGCCGGCCGCTTCTTCGCTTGAGAGTGGCACCGCGGGGTGGTCGTGACAGCGGGCGCAGGTCAAATCGAGCGCCAGAAATGCCTGAGAAGATCGCACGGCCTGCTGACTGGCCCAGCGGACGACGGTTTCCTCATATTCTTCGGCGGGAGGGGCGGCGGTGACATGCCAGAGGGTGGCGGTCAGCCCGGCGAGATTAGGGGTTCCTGGTGGTGTTTCTGGTGCTGTGTCGCCGGCGAGTGTGAGGCGGGCCAGCGGGCGTGGGTCCGGGGTTGTGCGCAGGGTTTTGACGAGCCAGTCTCGGTAGCGCCAAGCCTCCGGCGCCTGCAGCGAGGCGCTGGTGGCGGCCTCAGGCCATCGGTCGGTGTAACCGGTGGCTCGCAACCAGACTTCGGCCAGTCGTTGGGGGGCGGTGGCGTCCGCAATGAGGCGATCGACGACCTTGTCTAACGCTCGGGGTGAGGAGTCTGTTAAAAATGCGCGGGCATCGTCGTCGCGTGGGGGTAGTCCGCTGGCGACAAAGGTGAGCCGTCTCAGGAGTTGATGTCGAGCGGCTGATTGAACTGGAGGAAGTTCTACGACTAGCGCGGGTGATCGGGCCGCCAGTGGTTTCATCGACCATGGTATCTCGCCTACGGTTAATACGGGTCGATGGTACGCTTGGCGCGCGGCCGGGGAGGCGGGGCAGGACGCTTCGTCGTCGGCCTGGGTGGCTGCGGGGCCGAGGCTCAGCATTAATATCAGCCTGAGGAATATCTTCATCATGCGGGACATTCAGAGGGGCAGGGCATATGGGGGAAGATTTTTGAGGTCCGCAGGGCGGGAGGTAGAGGGGGGAATACGGGCAATACCTTTCAGATCGGCGCAAAGATCGGCGCTAGTCTGATCTGTCTCATGAAACAGCCCGCTCCGGAATCCGGGGCGGGCTGGACCATTGAAAATGATGAATTGAAAACGGCGATGGGGGCCACCGGGGTGGACCCACCAGCCGATTTAGCTGACTTTTTTCTTGAGGATCGGCAGTCCGGTCCGTTCATTTTCGCTCACCATGTCGCC
>JALRGB010000809.1 GCA_023253575.1 Verrucomicrobiales bacterium | reverse complement strand
TTCGGCCATGCGGCGGCCGACCAGACATTGCCAGCCGAATCCTTCGGTGGACCCTCGTTTCAGGCCGTAGAGGTCGAGAGTGGCGTCGCTTTCTTGGGAGAAGTCGAAAATCTCTGGGGCTTGCATCTGCATGCCAAAGGCGGTGGAGAATGAGCGCATGCGAGCGGCGAGCATGGGGTCGCTACTGCGGGCGAGCAGGTGGCGATGATCGCGAGCGGCCATGGCTTTGAGCTCCAATTCCTGCAGTCGAGATGTGGGAGCGCGTCGCGCGATGTTGGCGATGGGTTCGGCTCCAGGAACGACGAGCGTGCCTTGGTGGGCGCCGGGAAGGAAGTCGCTGGACCAGACTTGATTGCCTGCGTACGGCATGGCCCGGGCCAGAACGACGAAGGATGGTAAATTTTTGTTTTCGCTACCGAGGCCATAACTCACCCATGACCCGATGCTGGGCCGGGCGAAGTTGAATGAGCCGGTGTGCATGCCCAGCGTGGATTCGTAATGATTGGTATGATCTGACCGCATGGAGCGGATGACACAGATGTCGTCGACGCATTTTGCGGTGTGCGGGAACAAGTCGCTGACTTCTGTGCCGCACTGGCCGTATGGGCGAAAGTTCCAGAGCGGGCGAGTGAGAAACATCTTGTAATCGCCTTTGCGTCCCTGCCATTCATCGATGGCGACCGACTCACCGGCATGGCTGAAAAGCCGCGGTTTGGGGTCCCATGAGTCGACATGTGACACGCCGCCATTCATGAAAAGAAAAATGACGCGTTTGGCGCGAGCGGGCAGGGGGGATGGGCGCGGCGAGAGCGGGTCTTGGCTAGTGGCGGCATGACCGGATTCGGCGAGCATTTGCGAGAGCAGGCCGGGCAGTAGCGAGCTGCCGGCGACCATGGATCGCAGGGCGTGGCGGCGGTTAAACGACGGGGTCATGGGGGTGAGGGTGATCGAAGGTGGTCCGATTAATCGCAGTGGAGGAATTCGTTGCTTCCGAACAGCGTCCGCACGTAGGCGGCCATTGGTTCGAGGTTTTGCCCGGTCGTACCGGCTTCGGCGCGGTAGGCTGCTAGGAAGCTAGCGGCTTCGGCGCGTTCGAGGCTGGTGGCGGACCGGCCGAGGGCCACGCGTGAGGCGAGCTCGATTTGGTCGTCTTCGGACTGGTGGTCGGCCTGCAGGCGTTGAGCGAAGGCCAGTGATTTGGCGTGAACGAATGGGTCGTTGAGGAAGTAAAGCGCTTGGGTCGGCACGGTGGTGATGCGGCGTTCGGCGGTCGAGGAATTCGGGTCTGCGCCGTCGAACAGGGCTAGAAAGGGATGCCGTTTGATGCGTTGGACCATGAGGTAGAGGCTTCTTTTGTCGTGTTCGTAGACGGCAGTGAACGGGCCATGCTGACTGTACCCCCAGGTGTGGGCCGCGGGAAACGGGTGTTCGCGACCTGGAGTGCGGTCGAGAGCGCCGCTACTGGAGAGAATGGCATCGCGCAATTCCTCGGCAGTGAGGCGGCGGCGTGGAAAAACGTGGTAGAGTGAGCCGTCATCATCCGGGTCCGACTCGCTGGTAGCACTTGATTGCTGCCAGGTGGCACTGAGCAGAATGAGGCGATGCATGGCTTTGATCGACCATCCGCGGCGGATAAATTCTGTGGCGAGGTGATCCAGCAGCTCGGGATGGGTGGGTGGTTCGCTGCGGGTGCCGAAATCATTGGGGGTTTTCACTAGGCCACGGTTGAAATGGTAGAGCCAGAGACGGTTGGCCATGACGCGGGCTGTCAGCGGGTTGTCTCGGCGGGTCAGCCAGCGGGCGAGTTCCAAGCGGCCGCTGCTGGTTGCGTTGGTTGCGGCGGGTAATTCGGAGTGACCTAGGACCTGAATGAATCCGCGTGGGACTTCGGCGCCCGGGGTCTCTGGTTCGCCGCGGAGCTGGATCTTGGCCGGATGCGGTGTGCCTTCGGTGACCGCGTAGGCCAGTGGCACCGGACCGGTGGCGAGTTGTTGTTCGACCTCGAGCCGCCGGGATTCTTGGACCGCCGTGATTTCTTCGATTTTTTTCCGCAATTCTTCGATGCGGGCGCGACGGGACGGTCTGGAATCACCGGCGAGCTGAACCTCGGGGGCGGTCAGTGGTGGCAGGGGGTCGCTCGAAACCATGAAATTGTCCGTATCGAGCGCGGGTTTGGCTCCGGCAATATGGCCACCGCTATCGATAAAGAGATAGTCGATGCTACCGTCCCAGCCGGACGCGAAGTTGCCGGAAAATGAATGATGAGCGGTCCGGGTGGCGACTGATCCGGTGAAAGATTTTGCCGTGAGGTCGAGGGTAATCTGGACTTGGTGCCATGTCCCGGGCTCGAGCGGTGCCGCTACCTCATAGGTATCGCCGCTGCGGTAGAAGAACGAAGTGGCATTGATCCCGAGCTGCACGGCGGGTGAAGCGGGGGTGTGGCCGACGTGAAACCGCCATGTGCCATCGCCGTCGCCGGAGGCGGGGAGGCAGCGAAAGTCAAAGCTGGCATACACTTTGTTGCCGGTTTCTGGAGACCATGATTTTGGCAGTCGGTTGCCAAATCCGTTGTAGTCACTGGCGGCGGTGGCGGGCAGGTGGAGGCCGAGTGATCCGGCGGCATGGATATTCGTCAACGGGCTTTGAGCGTCGGCGGATATCTTGACGGTGCTATTCGGGCCGGGGTGCCAGTTGGCGGATGGCGCTGTGCCATTGGTCTGAGCTTCCAGATCGCCATCCATACCGGCCAGTGTGGTGAGTTCGGTCTGAAGTGCGGCCAGCGCTAGGGCCGGGGCTGCAGGGGTGGGGGCGGGATGAGCGGATGATACGGGCGGGATCGGCGACGATTGCACGCTGATATTATCGACGCTGAGGGTCGAGCGGTTGCTGGGGCTGGCCTCTGGGGCGTCGAGCGCCACAAAATTGATGGTGCGGGGGGCTGGGCCAGACAGTGGTTGGGTAGCAATGGCGGCCGTCTGGTCAGGTGTTCCGACCGTGCCGGAAAAAGTGCCAGCCTCTAGATCTAGAGTCAGCTGCAGGCAATTCCAGTCGCCCGGTTTGGGGAGGGGGACTGGCATCACCCCGTTGGCCTTAGGAAACGATACCGATTCATGGGAAATGAAGACCTCGATAGCTGGGGTGCCGGGTTGTCCGACCGCGAACCGGTGGACGCCTGTGGTGTCCGGGCCGCTGGTCGTGGCGCGAAATTCTAGATTCACATGGACCAATCCTTGGGTCAGAGAGGGGTGAATCATCTGGCGCATGGAATAACCGCCGGCCTCCGCAGGGATGATGGCCCCCACACTTCCAAATGGATGCAGATGCTTGAACGGGCTTTGGGCGCCCGGATCGACGGAGACCCGGCCATCATAAAACCACGGCGGCACCACCACCCCGTAACTGCCGCCAGAGGCGGGTTTTTGCATTTCGAAATCACCATCCATGTCATCCAGCGACCGGAGTACGGCGGAAGGAGTGATGCCCAAGGAGGCGAAACTCGACTGCATCTCCGCCCACTTCGAACGCGATTCGGCGATCGGTACCAGCGGCACTAAGGCCCGATAGCGGTTTTTTTGCTCCGACCCCGGGAAGGCAAAACGCGTGCTCGCGAAGATCCCGTAGAGACCGTAATAATCTTTCATCGAGACCGGGTCAAACTTGTGGTCGTGACAGCGCGCACAACCGACCGTCAATCCGAGGACGCTCTGGCCTAGCGTATCGATGGTATCCTGAATGGTGAGGTGATGATAGTTTTCGGAATCAAATCCAAACCGTCGCGACAGGGCGAGGTATCCGGTGGCGGTGACTTGCTGAGCGTATTTTTCTCCGGGCGCCTCGCGGGCGATGATGTCGCCGGCGATTTGTTCGTGGAGGAACTGGTCGTATGGGACGTCGTTGTTAAAGGCGTCGACCACGTAATTGCGGTAGCGCCATGCCTCGGGCAGCGGGTAATCGGCGGTATCACCGGCTGTATCGGCGTAGCGGACGACATCGAGCCAGTGCCGACCCCAATGTTCGCCGTAATGTGGGGAAGCGAGCAGGCGGTCAACCACTTTCGCGAAGGCGTCGGGTGAGGTGTCGGCAAGGAAGGCATCGATTTCTTCCGGCGTTGGCGGCAGGCCGGTGAGGTCAAAGGTGGCGCGTCGGATGAGGGTCAGCGCGCTGGCTGGCGGGGATGGCTGCCGGCCGCGGGCTTCGATAGGAGCGAGGATAAAGGGATCGATGGAAGTACGGCTCCAAGCGGTATCCCGGACCGGCGGTGGGGCTGGGTCTTGCACTGGATCGAGCGACCATGGCCGCGGAGCCTTTCGTTTTTTGTCAGCGGGCGTTTCCGGGTAGGGAGCGCCCATCTGCACCCAAGCGGTGAGGTCGGTGATCGCCGTTTCGGGGAGTTTCTGGCCGCCGCTTTTGGGGGGCGGCATCTGGCGGTCGGGATGATCGTAGCGGACGGCTTGGATCAACAGGCTGGCTTCGGGATCGCCGGGGACGACGACCGGTCCGTCGATGCCGCCTTTCAAGAATTCCTCCTTGGTATCCATGATCAGGGAGCCCCCGATTTTAGTGGCCCCGGCGCTGTGGCATTGGTAACAATGTTCCGCCAACACCGGACGGATGCGGTTCTCGAAAAACTCGAGACCGGAGGATGCGGTGCCAGCGGCGGACAACGGCGCTCCTGCGAGTACAATGGCGAACTGTAGGAGTCGCGCGGCTGCTGTGCGGACGGTTTCGAGCGTTGGTGCTGAAGGAGCAGGCATCTTGGTTAATCTACATGAAAAGTGACCAATCTGCGAGAGTCTGCTGGCAGATCAGTTTTTTTCGTACGCTGCTATGAGTAAAAGCCCGCTGGCGGCGGCCGGACCGAGCGGCGGCGGAGACACTGGGCGGCGGCTGGACCGGGTCTCCGGACGAGAGACATCATTAGAGGGAAAAGCGGCCGTCATCGCTTAAAGTGTCGGCATCATCCAGGCCATGGGAAGCGAAAAATTATTTTCGGCCAATGGCCTCACACCGGCGATCCGCCAATGCGGCTACTTGACACATGAAATCATCCATGTAATCCATGGATCCATGCAAAAGATTCAAATCTTGTTTCCTGACCCGCTGATCGAGGCGCTCCGTAAACTCGCGCGAATCGAAGACCGCCCGGTCAGTGAAATCGTCCGGCGTGCCGTGGATCGCGATGTAGAGCAGCGCTCTGGCCTGCTCCGGCGTGGAACGCTCGCGGCGTCTGCGTTTCCTGTGTTCGATGGAGGGAAGGTCCTAGTCTCGTCCACGAAAATGAAATCCCTCCTTTACGGTGACGAACAACCATGAACAGCCTCGACACCAATATATTGATTTATGCTGCCAACAGCTCTGCTCCCGAGCATACAAAGGCGCTCGCATTGGTGAACGGGATGCTGGCCAATCCGAGTGAGTGGATCATCGCGGATCAGGTGTTGTGGGAGTTTTATAAAGCGCTCCGGCATCCCAAAATTCTGCAAAAGCCCAGAAGTGCAGCTCAAGCTGCTGCGCAGGTACGTTTTATCAGGGAACAGAGCGGAGTGGCCTGTTGCGCCTGTGAAACGGGACATTTCAATGACATCATCACGCAACTGGAAAACCCAAAGTTTCCCTATCAACGGACACATGATACGGTTCTCGCCACTACTTTGCGCCGACAGGGCGTGAAGGTTTTATATACGCGCAACATAAAAGACTTTGGGGAAGCAGGACTGCCGAAAGTCATCAATCCCATCGATTAGTCAGCCCTTAGGAGGTCTTCATTTATTACCCTTACCTGTCATGGGGCGCTCCGTTGGGGCTGGGAAGGGGCGGTTCCTCGCGCGGCTTCCTCTTTGGATTCGATTTCCGACGCGCCCCGTCTCTCTCTCTTGCAACGTGAAATCTGCTACTTTCAGGTGGAACGCGAATGTTCGGCGGTTGTGATCAAAGCGTGGTGCCGCTCCAGCCCAACTTGGTGCGAACGAGACTGTAGAAACTGTGACCAGGCAGGTGAATCAAGGGCAGATCGTAGGGCGCGCGGCGCAGGTGGATGGGCGCGCCAATCGGGACCGCTATCGAGCCGTCGCCATCCACCGTCAAAAGTGTTTCTTCGTCATCTCCCAAGGGGATTAACTCCAGCCGGGCTGAGTCGTCGACCACCACCGCCAAGTCCGATAAGGTATGTGAACAAATCGGCGTGACCACAAAAACTCGCGCTTTCGGACTGACCAATGGTCCGCCGGCCGACAGCGAATACGCCGTTGATCCGGTGGGCGTGCTGACAATCAATCCATCACCGCGATACCGATTTAAGAGGTCGCCATCGATGCGGGCTTCGACCAGAATCATGCGTGGCTGGCGGCCGCGGGTGAGTGTGATTTCATTTAATGCATTGAGCGTCAATGATCCACCTTGTCTGGAGGAAAATGTCACCTCGAGCATGCGGCGCTGGCTGAGGGTGTAGGCGCCGCGCACGAGGACGTCGAGAAACTCCTCGAATTGCGCTTCGGCGGCGGTGGTAAGAAACCCGAGGCGGCCGGTATTCAGGGCTGCCAGCGGGCGGACGCGTGCCCCAAACGTGCGTGCTGTCTTGAGAATAGTGCCGTCGCCGCCGAGGACGATGACGAAGGCGGCCTGATCGTTGATTTCATCGACGCGGCGGGGCATCGTTCCTGGTCCGAGCATGCTAGCGGTCTCTTCTGGGGCGAGGGTGGTCCAGCCGAGGGCACGCATTCTTTCCGCCACGGTGCGGGCCAGCGTGGCGGCGCCGGGTTTGGTGGGGTTGGCGACGAGTCCGTAGAACTGCGGCTGGATCATGCAGGAGTAACCTGAACCACAGATCGGGCGGAGTGACACTGATTTCTGCGACTGCCTTAGCGGGCGACCTGCAACCAGACGAGGAACTCGACATTGCCATCGGTGCCGGTGATGGGTGACGGGATCACGGCTGCCCAAGTCAAGTGTGGTTGCGTCTGCACCCAGGCCCGGATTTTTTCGACGGCCTCGGCCCGGGCGGTTTCGTCCCTGACGATGCCTCCTTTGGAGATCTGCGCGGGTGTTAGTTCGAACTGAGGTTTAATCAGGGCAATGACGGATCCTCCGGGACGCACGCACGGAATGACGGCTGGCAGGATGTGCAGCAGCGAGATGAAAGAAAGATCCATCACGGCCAAATCGACCTGTTCCCCGACGTCATCGACGGTGAGTCGTCGGCAGTTAAAATTCTCTCGGGAGCGAACGCGTGGGTCATTGCGCAGTTTCCAGACGAGTTGGTTGGTACCGACGTCGAAGGCGTGGACGGTGGTGGCGCCGCGTTGGAGCAGGCAGTCGGTAAATCCTCCGGTGCTGGCGCCGACATCGAGACACGTCATCGACTCGACGTTGAGATGAAATGTTTCCAGTGCGCCCTCGAGTTTCAGGCCGCCTCGGCTGACGAATCGTGGTTTTTCCTTGAGTTCCAAGATTTCTTCGTTGGTGATTTTTTCGCTCGGTTTATTGGCGATGCGGGTGCCGATTTTGACTTCTCCGGCGAGGATCAACCGTTGGGCTTGTTCGCGTGACGGGCAGAGGCCGCGAGCGACCAGGGCTTGATCCAGTCGGAGTTTGGTAGACATGAGAAATGGAAAAACTGGGTGAATCCGATGGCGGCGCTGTCCTGATCGTGGTATCCGGACCGCCCGCGGGTCGGTGGCTGCCGCCACTCATGCTCCAAATTCAGGCATCGCGCCAGAGCGAACCCGTGGGCCCGCCCGAGCCGGTTGCTTTTGACCGGTGCTGATCACGATAGCCGACGCTGACATTGACCATTGATCAATTTTCCACTTGTGACTTGCAGCGGACCGCCCATGAGGCGGCCCGCCGGTATGCTGTGTTGCAGCCGGTCATTGTGGACAAGGGACCGTTGTTTGCCGAGGTGATGAGACGAGTGGAAGCGGCGGGGGTGGGGGTGCCTGAGCGGGTGGTGGAGTTGGGGGTGGGATCGGGTGGTTTTTTAGAGGCGGTGGCGGCGGGTGGCTGGTGGCCGGGCGCGTGGCTGGCGGGATGTGACTTGTCGGAGGGGCAAACCCGGGTGGCGGCGGGGCGGCTGGCGGAGCTTGGGCGTTCGGCGCATTTCTGGGGCGGGGTCAATGCATTGGATGAAACCAGTTCGTTTTACCATGAGGTGGTGCCCTCTGGCAGTGTCGATGTGGTGGTGCTTTCGCAGTTTGATCATTATGCGCCGGACACGGACGACAGCTGGCTGGCGGCGGCGCTACGGGCGCGCGGGCGGGTTTTTACGACCAAGTCTGGGTTGCGGCGATTGGCGCGTTCTAGGTTGCGGCCGGGAGGGTGGTTGATGGTGATTGACGATTTTGCGGCCGACTCGCTTGGGTTGCAGGCTGAGTGGTGCCGGGCGTGGGATGCGCACGTCGTGCGCGCGCTGGCGGCTCCGGAGGTTCTGGCGCGGCTGGCCGCGGTGGATCCTGAGTGGAGCGTCCGGGTGGCCCATCATTATGCTCCCGGTCGTCCGGTGTCGGAGCGGCTCGCTTTGGCCGCCCGCGCACGGTCGCGGCGGCGGCGCCGGGATCTGGAGGAAACCCAGTCGCTAGGTGCGGCCATGACTGATTTTGCCGCGCTTTTTGGCGATGGGGCTTGGGGGATGGTGCCGCATCCGGATCAGGCGTCCTTTCCCCAGTTTTTCCTGTTCTGGGGGCGGGTGCCGACCTGACAGGCCGCGTTCTGAGAAGTGGAGTTCTGACAGGTGGCCGGTGGCGGGTTTTGCAGGCCAGACGTCTGTGCTTTAGGCCAAGCGGCCGTCCGGGTCGAAGGCCTGGCGGACGATATTTTCGGCGGCGGGGGACGGCCATTGGCCGATCCGTGCTGGGGCGTGTTGCAGTGACAGTCCGCCCAGCGCGAGCTGGTGCAGCTGGGCATCGAGCGCTGGCAGGTCGGCGGCGGTGGCTCCGATCCATGCCGTCTGGGCGGCCGCCTCGTATCGGCGCGGCAGGTGCAGCGTGGTCAGGGCTGCATCGAGGCGAGTGACGCGTGCTGGCGTCACCGGAACCTTGACGGTCAGGGCGGCCCCGGGACGAAGACGGTCGGGGTCGTCAGGGGTGTCGGGATCAACCGGGGTGAAAACCGCGCCCACACGGCGTCCCAGCCGATCCAGTCGGGGCGCCAGCGTGCCGGTATCCCCAGCCAACTGCAGCCAGACGACTCCCTCCGGAGTGAGATCAAGGCATTCCAAGTCAGCTGGTTGCAACGAAAGTCGCTGCAGTAGTTCCAGCCCGCCCGTCAGGGAGCCGCCGTCTGCGCGCGCCCGCAACCGCTCCTGAGGCAGCGGAAACACTTTAAAAGTGGCTTCAAGGATGACCCCGAGTCGACCCAGCGAACCAACGAGTAGCTTGGGAAAATCAAAACCGGCCGCATTTTTCACCACCTTGCCGCCGCCGCGAATGAGGCGCCCGTCACCGGTCAGAAAAACCGCGCCAAGAATAAAATCCCGGAGGCCGCCGTAGCGATAGCGTCCTGGACCATTCAGTCCGGAGGCGATGGCTCCGCCCAGAGTGGCTCCTGCTTGAACCAGCGGCGGGTCAAAGGGTAAATACTGGCCGTGGCTGGCCAGCACGGAGGCAATTGTTTCGAGGCGTGTGCCTGCGCGCGCGGTGAAGGTAAACTCACTTGGATCGTATTCAGTGATCCCTTGGTAGGCGGAGAGGGACAGGGTTGAGCCGCCGGGTTCGCTTTGGCTGAGTGCGGGTTTGGTACCGGCGCCGATGGGCCGGACCTTTGGCGCGGAAAGCAGCGCGTCGCGGATGGATTCGGGGGTGGTCATGCGGTATTGGCTCAGTGGCGCGCGGGTCGACTGGGTTATTCGCGGGAAATGATCCCGGCTTTTTCCAGCGGATGCAGACCGTGGGATTGCAGGGCGGGGGCTTCGCCGGAGGGAAACATTTTGCCGGGATTGGCTAGTTCCGCCGGGTCGAAGGCGCGCCTTACCTCACGCATGAAGGCGACGTCAGGTTCTCCAAACATCGGGGTTAAAAACGCGCGTTTCTCCAAGCCTACTCCATGCTCGCCGGTGATGCTGCCGCCCATTTCGATACACATTTCCAGAATGCGCCCGGCGAGAGCCTCGCCTCGTTCATGTTCGCCGGGCACGCTGCCATCAAAAAGAATTAACGGATGCAGGTTGCCATCGCCCGCATGGAAAACATTCGCGCAGCGCAGCCCGTGGTCCTGCGCCAGCACGGCAATTCGCCGCAGGGCTTCGCCGAGTCGGCTGCGCGGGACGACGCCGTCTTGCACAATAAAATCAGGACTCAACCGCCCCACTGCCGAGAAGGCGCTTTTGCGACCCTTCCAAATCAGCGCGCGGTCGTCCGCATCTCGCGCCACCCGGCTTTCCAGCGGTCCGCTCTGCTCAATGATCGCGGCTAGACGTTGTTTTTCGCTCTCCACCTGTTCGATGGGGCCTTCGAGTTCTACGATCAGCACGGTGGCGGCATTGGGTGGATACCCGCAATGAGTGGCGGCCTCGGCCGCATCAATGGCGAGGCGGTCCATGATCTCGATGGCCCCTGGCAGGATGCCTGCTGCGATGATGGCGGAAACAGCTTCTCCAGCCTTGTCCGTCGAGTCGTAACCCGCTAGGAGCGTATGAAACACCTCCGCTTTGGGAATGAGCCGTAAGGTCAGTTCCAGAGCAATGCCGAACAATCCCTCGCTGCCGCAAAATAAGCCAAGACAATCAGGCCCAAGAGATTCCACACTCTCTCCACCGCACTCGAGGATTTCGCCAGTGGGTGTGACAATGGTGGCTCCGATGACATGATTGGCGGTCATGCCGTATTTCAGACAATGCGCCCCGCCAGAATTAAACGCCACGTTTCCGCCAATGGTGCAAATCTGCTGACTGCTGGGGTCGGGGGCGAAGTACAACCCATGTGGAGCGGCGGCCTGACTGACGGCCAGATTGATCACTCCGGGTTCGACGACAGCAAGGCGCTCCTGCGGATCGAGCCTGAGGATTCGATTCATTTGGTTCATGGCGATGACCAGTCCGTCCTCGACCGGGACCGCGCCGCCACTCAAACTGGTGCCGCTGCCCCGGGCCATGAAGGGAACCGCCCACACCGCACAGACGCGGACCGCTGCTACCACTTCCTCTCTCGTCACCGGTACGACGACGGCCCGCGGCGTGGCCGCAAAAGCCGTCAGTCCATCGCTCTCATACGCCGCCAAGGCCGCCCCATCGAGCAGACAGCGCTCGGGCGGAAAAATGGCCTGAAGATCGGTAATAAAGGACACAAGAAATTGAGGGATGCCGGTCAGAAATCACACCTCGACCGGCCATCAGCCTAGTCCGAGGCTGTCGTGACGCCAGTCTCACTTCCAATCAAAAAAAACAGGCGAAAAACCGTCGAAAAACCCCTCGTGCCTAGGTGGGTTTCGCCCGGGGGGTGCCTCGGGGTGGGACAGCGGGATTTTGCGTGGACATGGCGCCCGGGTGTTTGATACTCAGCCCATGTCAATGCCTGTTGCCACCGGCTCACTGCCGATTCAGACGATCAAGCTCCCTGCCCCTGTGCCGGTGACGACGACACGTTTTCGCACGCCCAAGAAAAACATCCCGCAAACCAAAAAAGAGCGGGACGCGCTGCTGGCTCATATTCGTGAGTTCCTTGTGAAGGAACCACTTGTGCCACCCATGCCCCTCACGGAATTGCGCGTCCATGCTGAAAAAATCATCGCCGCCACCGGCTATGATCCCATTTATCTGCACTATGCCGCCGTACTTCTGAACAACGAAATGTGGCGCGAATCGCTGGCCGCCATCCCGTTCGAACGACGTCTGCTGCTCATGCCCAAATGCCTGCGGGTCGAAAGCAAATGCCCCGCGCCCTTTGACGAATTCGGCCTGCTTTGCAAACAATGCGGGCTTTGCACCATTCAGGATTTTCAGAATGAAGCCGAGGCTCTCGGTTATGCGGTGCTGGTGGCTGAAGGCAGTGCCATTGTGATGTCGCTTATCCAGACCGGCCAGATCGAGGCCATTGTGGGTATTTCCTGTTTGCCGGTTTTAGAGCGGACCTTCCCGTATGTGGAATCTGCGGCGATTCCTGCCATTGCCGTGCCCTTGTTGCAGGACGACTGTATTGATACCAACGTGGACATTGATTGGGTGTGGGAATACCTGCATTTGACGAGCGACGACAAGACGCGTCGATTGAACTTGCATGCGCTCAAGGACGAAGTGGCGGCGTGGTTTGAGCCGGCGGCGCTTGATCGGCTGGTTGGTCCGGCGGTCGGTGCGGCTGAGGTCATTGCCCGCGACTGGCTGGCTGGGGTTGGCAAGCGGTGGCGGCCATTCCTCACGGTGGCGGTTTATCAGGCTTTGCGGGATGATCCTGAGGAACCGGTCGGCGAGGCGGTCATGATGCTGGCGGTAGCGGTGGAGTGTTTTCACAAAGCTTCTTTGATTCATGACGACATTGAGGACGGCGACATGGAGCGATATGGAGCCATGACGGTTCCTGGCGCGCATGGCGTGGCCGCGGCCCTCAATGCGGGTGATTTGTTGATTGGCGAAGGATACCGCCTGATCGCCGAAGCCGACCTGCCTGCAGAGATCAAGGTGGCGGTGCTCAAAGTCGCTGCCGATGGCCAGCGCGCTCTCTGCCGCGGTCAAGGCGCTGAACTCGACTGGGCCGCTCACCCCGCGCCCCTCTCTCCCAAACAAGTGCTGGAAATTTTCCGCCTCAAAACCGCTCCCGCCTTCGAAGTCGCCCTCGCCCTCGGGGCCGCCGCCGCCGGTCGCCTCGACGAAACCCGCAGCGCACTCCGCGCGTATAGCGAAAACCTCGGCATCGCTTACCAGATCCGCGATGACATGGATGACTTGGGCGCCGACGCCGGAGCCAATGCCCTCGATAGCTTCCGCCCGAGTATCCTGCTCGCCGAAGCCTTGGAACGGGCCACCGGTGAGGATCAGGCGCTTCTCGATAGCCTCTGGCGCCGCCTGACTCCGGCGGGGGCCACCGTCGACGCCATCCGCCAGATCGCCCACACGACGAAGGCTGATGATACGTGTCTCCTTCTTCTCGAACGCTATAAACAGGCCGCGATCAACTCGTTGCAGGATGTGGACAATGCCAATCTCAAAGGATTGTTGC
>JALRGB010000795.1 GCA_023253575.1 Verrucomicrobiales bacterium | reverse complement strand
AGGTCAGCGACCCACGGCTACAAAAGATCCGAAGACGAAACCACTACGCCGGCGGCCAAGCCGCCACTGTAGCTGGGGACGCTGGCCCCGGTTTTCACAATTGGCCCCCAGGCCACATCCCTCAAAATACGGATCCGAATGCATTGATTCGAATCCCGGCCCCCAGCCCCAAAAAATCGTTCGGAGAGACGTTCGGCGCCGCAACCGGGGTCAGCGACCACCGGCTACAGAAGAACCATGGCCTTCAGTCTTTCTTCTTCCTCAGGCTACCCCTTCAGACAACTGATACGAATCCGTGGACACGCATCAGTCGATTTGAGTACTTTATTTGGCCATTACGGCGCGGGCGGAGCCGCTGGAGCCGCTGCTGGCGCAGGGACCACCGCTGCTGGCGGCGGCGCGAGCAGCGACGGCACCGGCAGCGGCGGCACAGGAGCCACCGGTGACCGGCGAGTCGTATCTTTGAGCAGTCTAAAGATGTCGCTGTCAGTGCTCAGGAGCAGGGTGGTATCTTTGCCCACGATGGTCCTGAAGGTTTCTAGGCTCTTCAGAAACTCGTAAAATTCCGGCGCGGCCGCATTGGATCCGTAAGCATCGGCATAGATGCGAGAGGCTTCGGCATCGGCGGCGCCGCGCAATTCCTGAACTTGTTTGTAGGCGGTTGATTCGATCTCATTGAGATCGCGTTCGCGATTACCATTGATGCGGGCCGCTTCAGCACCACCTTCCGAGCGGAAGCGTTGGGCGATCTGCAAGCGTTCGCTGGTCATGCGCTGGTAGACGCGCTCTAGCACTTCATCTTCGTAATTAATGCGTTTAAAGCGGACATCCAGCAACTCGATGCCCGGATCTTTCAATTTCGGGGCCGCGGCGGATTTGATTTCCTCCTCGATTTTGGCCCGTCCCACCCGGATGGCTGGCAGCGTGCCAATTTTGGTAGTGCCCACGTCACTGCCGGAGGCGGCGCCTTTGAGCGTTTCATCCACGACCGGGGAACGATTCTTATCGGTGCGCACGATTTCGATCAATTCATTGCGGGCAATGGCATTGCGCGTTTCGCTGCCGAGGATGTCTTCGAGCCGTGACTCGGCGCTGCGCAGGTCGCGAAAACGAATAAAAAACTGCTTCGGATCGGTGATGCGCCAGCGGGCGAACGTATCTACGCTGATGTAAGCCTTGTCCTTCGTCGGGATGGTGATCGGTGATCCATCCCAATTCAGCAGTCGTTTCTCGAGACGATTGACCGTGTCGATAAACGGCATTTTAAAGCGCAGCCCGGGCGATGAGATCGGCTCTCCGACAATGTCGCCAAAACGGGTGATGATGACATGCTCGGTTTCCTTGACGGTGAAAAAGCACCCAGAAAACACAGCGACGATGAGGACGCCCAGCGCGCCCGCGAATGATCCAAATAATTTTTTCATCGGCGTGGGCCTCCTTGATTTTGCTGTACTGCCGAGGCGGGCAACGCCGCGGAAACACCCGGAGCGGAAGCACCCGACAAGAGCGGCATGATTTGTTTCACTGAATCATCGACGATCACCTTCGGTCCGGCCGCCGGCAGAACTTCCTGCATCGCCTCCAGATAAAGCCGTGTTCTCGTCACATCCGGCGCTTTCAAGTATTCCGTCAACTGGGCGTTGAAGCTGGCCACGTCCCCCTGGGCTTCGTTGATTCTCTTCAACTTGTATCCCTCGGCGCCACGAATCTTCTGGTCCGCTTCTCCCTTAGCTAAAGGAACGGCCTGATTATACTCTCTGGTCGCATCATTGACGGCGGTTTCCCGGTCTTGCTGCGCCTTGTTGACTTCGTTGAACGACCCCTGCACCGGCACCGGAGGATCCACATCCTTCAGTTGTACCTGATTGACCGTCACTCCGATTTCATACGCCCGGGCCAGCGCATTCAGTTTTTCCAGAGCCGCCACTTCGATTTCCTGACGACCAATGGTGATGACTTCGTCAACTGTACGATCACCAATGACCTCGCGCATGACGCCTTCGCTCAGGTCGCGCAACGTGCGACCAGGATTCTGCACATGAAAGAGGTAAAGCCGCGGGTTGTCGATCCGGTATTGCACGACCCAATCGACGAGGGCGGCATTGAGATCACCTGTGACCATATTGCGTTCGAAGTCGGGGTTTTCGCCGGCTTGATCGCGGTTGGTGTGGCGTTCGGTAGTGTAACCGAATTCCAATTTCAGCTGGCGTTGTACTTCGACGAGCGAGACGCGGTCCACTCCGAATGGGGCCTTAAAGTGGAGTCCTGGGGGCACGGTCGTTTCCAGCGCTTTACCGAAGCGTTGAATGACGCCGACGGACTCGGCGGGCACGGTATAGACCGACGACCAGCCGGCCCAGGCCAGAAATCCGAGCAGGACAACGCCCCGGAAGATACCGGGATTAAATCCCGGTAGGTTGATCTCGATGGTGGGTGGATTAGGGGGTGGCATGAAGGAATGATTGAAATCCGTCCGCCCGTTCATGGCAATGCAGAAAAGCCCGGCGAGATGGATGGACCGCTATAAGGAGAATTCCCAAGTACCGCACAGGCGCCGATCGCGCCCCGGCCGCCTCCACCGTCCGACCGCACCACAAATGAAGCAGTCATTTGATTTCCAGTTTGCTCCGATGGCTCCACGGCTAGGCTGAAGGCTTGCCACCCCCGCCACGCATGACCGAACATCTTGAAAAAGTCCGCGCCCACGCGCGACGAGCCCTGGCTCCGGCGCACAAAGACGGCGCCACCATGGCGGAGGTCGTGAGATACTATCGCACGTTCCTCCGCAAGGAAGAAATGCGCATTCGCATGCTCCACCGAGGCGGGGGTGCCGCCGGCGGAGGCGTGCGGATCGGCGAACTCCGCGCCGGCTTGCTAGACGTGGTGCTCGAAAACCTGCTGGAACTGGCCCGCGTCGACGCCGGGGTCAGCAAATCAGCCCAACCCCTCACCCTCGTCGCCACCGGCGGGTACGGCCGCGGACTGCTCAACCCCTGCAGTGACGTCGATTTGTTGTTCCTCGTCCCTGGACGATCGGCCAAATTCCTCCTGCCCGAGGCCGATGCCATCATCCAGAAAATGTTCTATCTGCTGACTGACATCCGTCTCAAAATCAGCCCAGTGACACGCTCACTGGAGGAATGCATCCACCTCGCCAATGACGATCATGAAACCAAGACGTCACTCCTCGAAGCCCGCTTCCTCGCAGGAGATGAAGAATTTTTTCTCAAGCTGACCACAGAATTTCAGAACCGCTGCATCAAAGGTAGGGAGGAGGATTATCTCGAACGGCGACGCGAAGACCTGCGCACCCGTCATGCCAAACATTCCAATACCGTCTACCTGCAGGAACCAAACGTGAAGTCCGGATGCGGCGCCCTGCGCGATTACCAAAACCTGCTATGGGTCGCCTGGGTGAAATGCGGCGCACGCGCGATGTCGGATTTGTCCAAACAAAAACTCCTGTCCCCAGCCGCCTATCGCGAATTAGAACGAGGCTACGACTTCCTCCACCGCGTGCGCAATGAACTGCATTATCTGGAAAAACGACCGCAAGACCAGCTCACCCTGCGACTGCAAGGACGCGTAGCCACCAACCTGAAATACCCGCAACCCCGCATGCTGGCCCGCATTGAAGCCTTCATGCGTGACTATTACCACCACACGCGTAATATCTTCCAACATACCCTCTCACTCATGGAGAGGTTCCGCCTCGAAGCCGAAGACAAACCCGCCGGGCCGCTCAGCTTCCTCGCGCGCCGCAAACCAAAAATCGAGCGCTTTGACGGGTTTTACAGCAAGGGTGGATTGATCTATCCGGAGCATGACCGCATCTTCAAAGAGGATGAGGACCGCTTGATGCGTCTCTTTCAGCACACGCAAGTCCGTCACCTCGAACTGAGTCCGCAAATCCGCCAACTCTTTAAAAGCGCCTACCCGGCACTGGGCAAAACGTTTCGCTATCGCAAGACCAATCGTGAAACCTTCGAGGCGATTCTCAGCCGCAAAGGCGACGTAGCCCGAGTCCTGCGCCAGATGCACCGCGTCGGGTTTCTCGGACGGTACCTGCCTGAATTCGGAGCGCTGACCGACCTCGTCCAGCATGAGTTTTTCCACCGGTATTCCGCAGATGAACACACGCTGCGCGTGATTGAGCAGCTCGACCACCTGCTCGACACCCGTCTTAATACTCCTGTTGAGTTGATGCTTCGCGATTTGTTCAAGGAAGTGGAAGACCCCTTTGTGCTGTATCTGGCCATCCTGCTGCATGACTCGGGGCGGGCCACCGACGCCGACCAGCATGAATATGCCAGCGCCATGCTGACCGCCAAAGTTTGCAACCGATTGAAGGTCGGGCTCGACCGCCGGCGCATGCTGCTTTTCCTCGTCGATCACCACCTCAGCCTGTTCCGCGCCGCCACCCAGAAGAATATTGAGGACACTGCGGTCATTGCTGACTTTGCCGCCAGCGTGCGGGAAAAAGCCTGGCTCGACGCCCTGCTAGTCATGACCTACGCCGACAGCAAAGGAACCAGCGAAACCTCGTGGAGCGGCTTCAAACAATCTTTGATGCTGCAGCTCTATCGCAGTACCGCCTCGTTCTTTGCCGACCGACCGGCCTTTGAAGCACAAACGAGGGAAGCAGAAACCGAGGAATTTCGCAATGCACTGGCGGAGAAACTCGGCAGCGGCTGGGCCGCGGAAATCGCCCTGCATTTTGACGGCATGCCCGAGCGGTATTTCGCTTTTCGCAGCGCCCACCGGGTGGCCAGCCATCTGCGATTGTTCCGCGAATTCTTCAAAGCCGAACAATTCAATGAAACCGGGCAGCCGATTCTTCCCGTGTACCGCTGGCGCACTGTCCCGGAACGGGCCTGCAGTGAGCTCACTCTGGTCACCCGCGACCGGTCGCTACTGCTGGCTCGCGTGGCCGGATGTCTCTCGCGCTGCGGCCTCAACATTTTAAGCGCCGACTTCTTCCTCCGCAAAGACGGTGTCGTCTTCGACATCTTCCGCGTCTGCACCACCAAGCTTGAACCGCTGACCGACGAGCGGGTCATTCGGCGGTTTGGCAAATTGATGACCGAAGTTTTTGCCACCGAAGAGCCCGACTGGAGCGCCCTGCGACCGCCAGAAGAAGCAGAGAACGCCAATGACGCGGAATTTCTCCAGCTCAAAGCCGAGTTTCCAACCCGCGTCTATCTAAGCAATGAACTGAATCCCCGGCATACCGTCGTCGAAATCGATGCTGTCGACCGACTCGGCCTGCTCAGCGATTTCTTCCGCGTCATCGGCGGCCTGGGATTGGAGATCGCCCATGCCCGGATCAATACCGATAAAGGAGCTGCGCAGGACACGTTTTACCTCACAGATGCCAGCGGTGACAAAATCACCGACCGGGACACCCTGCGCGCGCTGCGCGAAGGCCTCGGCCGGGCCGCCGTCGATGCCTCGCCACCGGACGAAATGGAAGCAAAGGAATGAGTCTGAAACGCCGCCTGCTCGCCCCCCTGCAACACCTCACCGCCGTCATCCCGGCACAGCGGCTTCCATCATGGTGGCCAGCCGCGGCGAGGACGCGCTCAACCGCAGAAAAATCACTCTGCGATTGGACAAAATACGACATCAAAAACAATTTTGACGAATTGTGTCGGCTCACCGAAGCGCCTCGTTTCAGCTGCCTGAAATGCGCACGCTGCGCGCACCGCGCCGTAAACCTATGCCAGCCGAAAGCGCGCGGCCCGATAAAATCATGACGGTAGCCCGCGGCCAGATCTTGATTTGCCTCCCGTGGCAACCGATACTCTCAGTCATGTGGATTTCTTCCGTCTGGCCGGTCATGGCCACAGCCATCGTCCTCGGCTTCGCACCGGCCGCCGCCGCTCGCATTGGCGAGACGCCCGCTGAGTGCGCCGTCCGTTATGGGGCCGCGCACGCCACCTTGCCAGCCGTAATCGCTGAATCCGATCCCGAAGCTGTCCGCTACGAGCGCAAAGGACTGGGCGTGATCGTCCATTTTCGGAAAGGAATCGCTTGGCACGTCTCCTACGCGCAAGCCTATATCTCCGATCCAGATCGCCGCCAGCTGCTCAAGGAAAATGCTGAAACCGGTGAGTGGGAACCACCCAATGGAGAAACCATCGGCACCGTACACCTCTGGCGCCACCGCTCCGCTAATCTCGTCGCCTGCCGGATCAACACCCAGAAAATCAATTCATTGGAAGTCATGACCCGCGAATGCACCGAAGCCTTTGCCAGAGCCCGGACGCAACGCCACCAAGAGGCCGTGGCCACCATGGAAAAGACCCGCTAAACCCGTAGCTCCGTACCTCCTCCGCGGTCTGGAGGAAAAAATTTCATCACCGGTCACCTCAGTGAGCCGACTGGCGGTAGCTGGACGCTCGGCGGGTCGGCGGCCGTGGAGTTTTTAGACGGCCTGCGACGCCGACCGTCCGACCGCCCTCAGACAATCACATGTTCGAAAGAATGGCCTACGGTGTCGTATAGCCCAAAACTGACGACCCCGAAGCGGCCCATGATCTCGCCCGGATTCGCCCACAGCGCCTCTCCAAAACGATGCTGGTATCGCTGGTGATCATGGCCGCTGAACACAGCGTCAGCTTCACCCGATTTGGCCAACCGCCGTCCAATTTCAGGGTAATGAGTGAGCAAAATTTTCCGTCCACCCACCTCCAACTCGGCCAAAGGATCATGCCAAGTCATCTGCGGATGCCGCGCCGCCACCCGGCACAATAAAAACCGGTCGCCATCATTGTTGCCAAATACACCATCAATCGGACCCGCAAAACGCTCCGCCAGATCGTTGAGTACAAAAGGCGCGCAACCATCGCCCAGAAAAAAAACCCTCTCGGCACCGCGCGCATTCACCGCGGCCATGACCCGCTCCAAATGATCCAGCCGATCATGAATGTCCGAAAGCACCGCAATTTGCATAATGACATCATAGAATACCCGTCAAGCAGACTCGCCCCGTCAGACCCTAGGACTACTCATCTTTTGAACATATTAACCAGACTCATCGCCTGAACAAATGCCACCGATCCATCGTCCGGCACGCTGCGTGCTTGCCGAGGCCGGTCGTTCCGCTACTCTCATCACTTGGCATCAATCCGCCTACACTTCTTTCCCATGACCTCGACCATCCGTTCCTTCGCCACCCTGTCCGGCAAAACCGGCCGACTCCACTCGCTCTCCGCACTCAAAGAATCAGGCCTCGCCCCCAACCTCGACCGCCTGCCCACCAGCATCCGCATCGTGCTCGAATCACTGGTGCGGAATTGCGATGGCAAAAAAGTGACCGAACAGGATGTCAAAAACCTCGCGGGCTACACCGCTGCGGCCCCTGGCGATTATGAGATCCCGTTCGTCGTCGCCCGGATCGTCCTGCAAGACTTCACCGGTGTGCCGCTGCTCGTCGACCTCGCGGCCATGCGCTCGAAAGTCCATGCGCTCGGACGCGACCCGAAAATCATCGAACCACTTGTCCCTGTCGATCTAGTCGTGGACCACTCGGTTCAGGTGGATTTCGCCGGCACGGGCGACGCCCTCAGCCGCAATCTCGATCTTGAATTCCACCGCAACCGCGAACGCTACCAGTTTCTCAAGTGGGGCGAACAAGCGTTCGATACGTTCAAAGTCGTGCCGCCCGGCATCGGCATCGTCCACCAAGTGAACTTGGAATACCTCGCCAAAGGAGTGCTGGAAAAAGACGGTGTTTTCTACCCGGACACGCTGGTCGGCACTGATTCGCACACCACCATGATCAATGGTCTGGGCGTCGTCGGCTGGGGTGTCGGAGGCATTGAAGCCGAGGCCGGCATGCTGGGACAACCCGTGACTTTCCTCGTGCCGGAAGTCGTCGGCGTCCACCTGACCGGTTCTTTGCAACCAGGAGTCACCGCCACCGATCTGGTCCTGCGCGTCACCGAACTGCTCCGCAAAACCAAAGTGGTAGGGAAATTCGTCGAGTTTTTCGGCCCAGGAGCGCAGGCCCTCAGCGTGCCTGACCGCGCCACTCTGGCTAACATGGCCCCTGAATACGGCGCCACCATGGGATTCTTCGGAATCGATGAGGCCACCGTCGATTACCTCCGCGGCACTGGCCGCAGTCCTGAACAGTGCGAAATCGTGGAAGCGTATTACCGCGCCCAAGGGCTGTGGGGAATTCCCCAGCACGGAGACATCGACTACTCGCAAGTCGTCGAACTCGACATTGCCAGCGTCGTTCCATGCGTGGCCGGCCCTAAACGTCCGCAAGACCGGATCGAAGTCTCAGCCCTCAAGTCAGCATTCACCTCCCTACTCACCGCGGCCACGCCGGACGGCTACGGCAAATCGCCCTTTGAAGTTGCCCCACCGCCGTCTCTCGACAGCGAGCCTGACGCGGTAGCGGGGATTGAGGCTCTCGGCGCGCAGGCGGGTGTCGTTCTGGAGAACCTGCCGCCGACTCGTTTTGAAGTCAGTGTGGACAGTAAAGGAGGCGTGCCCGACACGATCACGCATGGCAGCGTGCTTATTGCTGCCATCACCAGCTGCACCAACACCAGTAATCCAAGCGTCATGCTCGCCGCCGGCCTGCTCGCCCAAAAAGCGAATGCCCGCGGCCTGACCGTCAAACCCAGCGTGAAAACCAGCCTCGGTCCAGGCAGCCGCGTGGTCACCGACTACCTCACCAAAACCGGTTTGCAAAAAGAACTCGACCAGCTCGGCTTTCAGACGGTTGGTTACGGTTGCACCACCTGCATCGGCAACAGCGGTCCACTCGACAAAGGCATCGAAGACGTGGTCAAAGCCGAAGACATCATCGCCGCCAGCGTGCTCTCGGGAAACCGCAATTTTGAGGCCCGCGTCCACCAGTCGATCAAAGCCAACTTCCTCATGTCACCGCCGCTCGTCGTCGCGTATGCGCTGGCCGGCACGGTCGAGATTGACCTGACCACTGAACCACTGGGCGTGGACCAAGACGGTCAGGCCGTATTCCTCCACGACATCTGGCCCAGCAGTGAAGAAATCGCCGCTGCCATGGCCAGCGCGTTGTCACCCGATGTCTTTCGCAAGCTCTACACAGATTTTGCCGAGCAGAATCCAAAATGGAATGAAATCAAAGGCTCGGCCGGACTGGTGTACGACTGGGACCGGGACTCGACCTACATTCAGGAGCCGCCATTCTTCGACGCCTTCAGCACGACTCCGCGCGACATCACCGAAATCCACGGGGCCCGACCGCTCGGGATTTTCGGCGACAGCGTGACCACCGACCACATCTCACCCGCCGGTGCCATCAAAAAAGACAGCCCCGCCGGCCGCCACCTCGGAGAACATC
>JALRGB010000794.1 GCA_023253575.1 Verrucomicrobiales bacterium | reverse complement strand
ATCAGCGGGTTTGGATTTCGTGGACATGGTGTGTGGGTGTGGTTCGTGTGTGTGTGTGTGTGTTGGTATGAGGTCCGCTCTCTCCATTGAGAGGTTCGGGGAGCGAAAGAGATGAGACGATGCATTTTGTAACTGTTTCGTTACTGATTTACCGTCGGCGCAGTCAGTTTATGGAAAATTCCTAATTTCGCAACACCATTTTGTTACTTTTTTCAATCTAACTCATTTTTTATACTCATTATATCAAAAATTCTAAGAAATGCGTCGCAATTTCCATAACGGATCACTTCTAACCAAACGTTTACCATTTCAAACCGGATGCGGCCTGTTTTCTGCATGCCGGATTTTTCAGTACGAATAACGTGGACGTAGCAGGATTGCCGCAGAACTGAGCACGAAGGTTTGGCCTGCTGAGCGATGGGCCATGATGGGCGGCAGGCGTGTCCAGATACCGACGGATATACTCTTGCTTATCAATCTTCTAAGCCGATCTCATTGGTGACTGATGACGAAGTCGATCTCGGAGTGGGCGGCCCCTTCTGGCGTGGTTATTGGGCGCTGCGCACGGTTGGATTTTCGGGAGACGAGGAGGGGGCGACCGATTCTTTTTTGCCGGGCGGAGTGGGCGTGGGAGGGGTGGTTGGCGAGCCGGGTTTTGGGGGTGGATTTGGGCGAAATTTTGCCGATCTCATGGCGATTTTCCGCCGTTTCGTTGCCAATAAGCCGCCATGGGCGCGAGGAAGCGCGAATCTCTGGCGCGCGGGCCTTGCGAGTGGGCGGCGCTTCATTCTACGGAGAGCGCCGTCAGTGTGGACCCAATCGCAGACACCCACTCATTTGTTCGTGTGGACCCAATCGCAGACACCCACTCATTTGTTCGCGTGGCCGGCAACAAAAGTGGGTGTCTCACGATTCATTGCGGAAAGTGGGTGTCTCACGATTTCGCCGTCTCACGATTTCGCCGCGGAAAGTGGGTGTCTTACGATTCCGCGGTGGGCGAGGAATGGGCTGTACGTGTTTGGTGGGTGGGTATGGTGTGGTTGATGAAATTGCCGATCAAACCTGTTGTTCTTTTGCTGGCCACGGCGGCTGCCGCTTTGGCCGTTCCTGAGTATGTGGTTGTTGTATCCGAAAAAACGTGGGCGGACCCTGCGTGGAAGCGGGTGGCGGACGCGTTGGCGGCTCGGCATACGGGGGCTAGCGTCATTCGGTGGCAGACGTCGGTGGTCGAGACGATGGCGCCGTTGCGGGCGGCCCTTCCGCGTCATGTGTGTTTTGTGGCGACTCCGGCGGAAGCCACGGCGGCGATGGTGGGTGATGTGCACCGGTTGACCCGGCGGTTGGATGACGATCCGTATACGGATGTTTTTTGGGGGATTCTCACTGGGTTTGATGCGGAGAATGCGTTGGCCATCGCCCTGGAATCCAAGCCGTTGACGATACGCAAAGTGGCTTCTGGGACGGAGCTGGCGTTGGATCGAGTGGACGAGGGGGTGTGTTATGATGAATTGAAGCAGGGGCATTCGGTGCGCAAACAATCCGGGCAGGCGCCGGCGGTGGAAGTGGCGCCGGCCGACACGACGCAAGCGCTGGTCAGTGCGCTCAATGTGGGGGCGCCTGATTTGTTTGTGACCTCGGGTCATGCCACTGAGCGTGATTGGCAGATTGGTTTCCGTTATCCCAACGGTTATTTCAAATCCAAGGCGGGAGCGATGCATGGCGAGGACACGGCGGGCCAGATTTTTCCGGTGTTGAGCCACAACCCCAAAGTCTATCTTCCGATTGGCAATTGTTTGATGGGTCACATTGACGGCCCGGACGCCATGGCGTTGGCGTGGATGAAGAGCGCGGGTGTCCGCCAGATGTTGGGCTATATCAAGCCGACGTGGTACGGATACATGGGATGGGGTGTGCTTGATTATTTTGTGGAACAACCTGGGCGGTACACCATGACCGAGGCATTTTTTGCCAATCAGGCGGCGCTGGTGCATCGGCTGGAGACGATGTTTCCCGAGGTGGCCCGCGAAGAAGTGATTGGCGACATGGGCGAATGTGCCAAGCCGGTGCATCCGTCGGAGGTGGCGTTGGCGGCCGGGGTGTCGACGGCGGACGGCCATGGCTTGCTTTTTGACCGCGACGTGGTCGCTTTTTACGGTGATCCGGCCTGGGAGGCGCGCCTCGCCCCGGGTCCGCTGAACTGGAAGCAGTCATTGACGGTCTCCGGTCCGGATGAATGGACACTCACCATCACACCCCTGGCCGGGGCCGAGAGCTTCAAAACCATCAATAACAATGGTAGCCAACGCGGCGGCCGGCCGATCGTCCAGTTTTTCCCCGAACGACTCGACCCCAGCCGCCTGAAGATTACCTCTGGCTCGGAATTCCACCCGGTCCTGACCGATACTTTCATCCTCGTCCCCCACCCAAGCCCCGGAGCGCCCACATCCGCTTGGCACATCACCTTCAAGGCGGAAAAGTCGCGGTAAACGCCCGGTCATTTTATAGACTTGCCATTTGATCCCGAATTTGGCAGAAGCACTGCTAGGGAATAAATGCGGGGTCCGGCCGCCGGTCGGCCGATGCGCCCGCCATGCTCCTATCAACTCATCCCTGACAGTACTTATGAAGACCGCGCGCTTGCTCATTCCGTTCATGGCTGCCCTCTTAACGTGCCCGTCACCGGCGGCCTTGGTCGGCCACTGGCCGCTGGATGCGGATGCGGCGGACGTCACGGGCAACGGCCATGATGGCGCGGTGGTGGGATCTTCAGTCGTC
>JALRGB010000788.1 GCA_023253575.1 Verrucomicrobiales bacterium | reverse complement strand
TTGATAGCTGGTGATCTGCGCGGAAAACAAACCATCACGGGCCACGGCATCGCCTCCGGTGCCGTCATCAACCATCGGTGTCACTTCCCAGACCCCGGCATTATTCTGACTGTCGGCCCGGTGCACCACCTCCACGGCCGCCAGCGGCTCGACGCTTGCCACCCGGGCGGTCACCCGGACGGCCTCTGTCGGCTTGGGCACCGCCGGACTGTGCAGCAATGAATCAACCTGCGGCAGCGGAACTGCCACCCGCCGAGAATTCACTGCGCCGCCGGTGCCCAGCGTCGGTGGCATCGGCAGCAGCAAGGGCGCCCCGAAACTATGGTCCCACGTTTGCACCACGAGCCGGTTTTTACCCGAGACCCACCGCGCCTCAAAGGTCAGCGTGTACGAACGCCCCTGGGCCAGCCCGGTCACATCAATCTCCGCCCGATTCGGACGGTTATCCCCATGGCCGTCCGCGATCAGATGAAATTCTCCATTCTCCACCCGGCTGGCCGCATGCGTCCCTTGGCAAAGCCAGCCGCTGACGCCCGTCCCATTGGTCGACAGCCGGACTCCGTCACCCGGCAACAAGTTGGCGCCGCCGGTCGCCGCCCGCAGGCTAAGGTTGCGCAACGCCACATGGCTGTCTCCCACCAAGAATAAATGCAGTTCTTTGTAATCACTCGCGGACCCGATCGTATTGAGCTGGGCCCAGGTACCCGTCAGAGTGTACGATTGCCACCCGGCCCGGGACGATTCATCGCTCGAGCGCCACGCCGAAGCCCGGCTGTTGTCCATCGCCGGATGAAGCAACTCCAGCGAACTCCCCTGTCCGGCCGCCAACGCCGGCCAGTCACCCCCCACCGCATAATCCACTTCATCCGCCAAGTTGCCCACCTCGTCCAACAACCGCAGCAAATCCCCGCGGTTGCCCAGCGTCCCACTCCACGGACCCGCCACCGCCACTCCTTCATGCAAGGAGCGCAGCACCGCCGGATCACTGCCCACCAGCAAATACCCTCCCGCCGGAATACTCGTCCCAACAGGAAAATCAAATTCCACCCCGCCGCGCAGTTTCCACCGCGTCAGATCAACCGCCGTCGCTCCCTGATTATACAACTCGATAAACTCGCCATGATGATGGTCCGAAGGAGGGTCCGCCATGATCTCGTTGATGACAATCTCAGTCCGCAACCGCGGGGCATTGACCGCATCGCGCGTCGCCTCCACCGCAGCATTCCACCACGGGCGTTCTGGAACATGCTCCCACCCCGGCTTAACGACGACGTCCGGTGGCCAGACGGCCTGCAACGAGGCATGCCCCGCCACCCGCTGCAGCTCCGCCACCCCGAGCACAGCATGACCAGCATCCACTAACCACAATGTCACCCGGCCGTCCGCATCCGTCGGGAATTGGCAGTCCCAGCTGGCCAGCCCGCGGCCGGCCACCACCCCGCGCAAGGCCACTTTGTCCGAAAAATCCTCGCGCGAAGCCAGAAATAACCCGTCAGCCGCCGCCGCCGTACCCCCAGTATTTTCTAGCTCCACCCAGTCAACCTGACCCGCTCCATCAAAGTGCGCTTCGCTCAGACGAAGTGAAAACCCGCCATCACCCCCCGCCCCATTGGCCGCCCCCGGCGTCGGCTGCGCAAAAAGAAACCACGAGGTCCCGCCAGCCGGCTGCCGCCCGAGCGAACGACCGTCTGCCGGAATGGCCGCGCTGATGGCATTGAGGGCCGTCACTCCGTCCGGTGCCGTCAAATACACCACCGTCGTCGCCTTCACCGCCAGCCCAGCTTCCGCAAATCCAATCACCGCCAGCCCGCCCGCCGGCACCAAGACGTCAGAGTTTACCACCTGCTTCCGCAAATCGCCCGCCTCATCACTGAGATAATGCCCGCGCAAATTAACCGCCGTATCCGTCGTGTTGAAAAATTCGACAAACCCCTGACCGACCGGACCTGGACGCACTTCGTTGATCACCAACCCTGGCCGCGTGCCAATTTTCAACCGCACCCCAAAGACCATGTCGCTGCTGCTCAGATTGGTCTGATGCACTTCGGCCGCCAAGACATTCACGCCATTCACCAAGCCCACCGCCGGACCGGTAATCGCATTCAATTCCTCCGTCGCATCCGATACCGTGCGGCTGGCGCCCGCATCCCACGCCCCGGGAGTATGCCCCACCGCTCCTAATAACTG
>JALRGB010000744.1 GCA_023253575.1 Verrucomicrobiales bacterium | reverse complement strand
GACCGCTTCCTGCCCGACAAAGCCGTCGACCTCGTCGACGAGGCCGCTTCACGTCTAAAAATGGAAATCCAGTCGAAACCGACCGAGGTCGATCGCATCGATCGCGAAATCATGCAGCTGGAAATCGAACGCACCTCGCTGGCTAAAGAAAAAGATGACGCCAGCCGCGAACGACTCAAGAAACTCGATGCCGAACTGGCCAACCTCCGGGAAAACTCCACCGCCCTCAATGCCCAGTGGGAAAATGAAAAGAAATCACTCGTCACCGTCAGCGAATTCGGCGCCAGTCTGGAAAACGCTAAACTCGAACTCGAACAAGCCGAACGCCGCGGCGACCTGAGTAAGGCCGCCGAAATCAAACATGGCGTACTCCCAGGGTTGCAACAACAACTGGCCGAGGCCGAAGCCGCCCTCAAAGAAAGCGCCGCCGGCCCACGCCTGCTCTCCCAAGAGGTCGCCGAAGAAGACATTGCCAAAGTCGTCGCCTCCTGGACAGGAATCCCCGTCTCCCGCCTCCAAGAAGGGGAACGCGCCAAACTCGTGCACATGGAAGACCGCCTGCGCGATCGCGTCGTCGGCCAGACCGATGCCATCACCGCCGTCTCCAATGCCGTGCGCCGCGCTCGCGCCGGTCTGCAAGACGAAAACCGACCGATCGGGTCGTTCCTCTTCCTCGGCCCCACCGGCGTGGGGAAAACCGAGCTGTCCAAGGCCCTTGCCGAATTCCTCTTCGATGACGAACAAGCCATGACCAGGATCGACATGTCCGAATACATGGAAAAACACAGTGTCAGCCGCCTGATCGGAGCTCCTCCCGGCTACGTCGGATATGAGGAAGGCGGCCAGCTCAGCGAAACCGTGCGCCGCCGCCCCTATAGTGTCGTGCTTTTCGACGAGGTCGAGAAGGCGCATCCCGATGTGTTTAACGTCCTCCTGCAAGTCCTCGACGACGGCCGCATCACAGACGGTCAAGGCCGCACCGTGGATTTCCGCAACACCGTGCTCATCATGACGAGCAACATCGGGTCCCAAGCGATTCAGGACGAATCCAACAGCGAACAACGCGAAGCCGTGGTCCGCAGTTCACTCAAAGAATTCTTCCGCCCAGAATTCATCAATCGCATCGATGAAATCGTCATCTTCGACCGCCTGCGCCACGAAGACCTCGACCGCATCGTCCTGCTGCAGGTCAAGCGTGTCATCGACCGCCTCGCACGCCAAAACATCATCCTTCAGGTGGAAGACGCCGCCGTGCGCGTGCTCGCCAGCGCCGGTTATGACCCAGTCTTCGGCGCCCGCCCACTGAAACGCGCCATCCAGAAACACCTGCTCGACCCACTCTCACTCGAGGTCCTCGAAGGCAAATGGAAGGACGGCGACTCCATCCGCGCCACCGAACAAGCCGGAAAAATCGTGTTTGCCCGGGGCTGAGCGTACCGCCCAGTCGCCCTCCCTCACGCCAGCGACCGGCCACGCCACCGACTGGTTTCATCCCGAGTGTTCCGCCGCCCGTTCATGCCCAGCATCGCCCCCACCGCCGACCCCGGCCGGAGCCTCATTCCTCAACGCACCGGCATGGAATAAAACATCGTCATGGCTTCGCGGAGGACCGGCTGTGAGGCGGCAGCGCGGTGAATCGCATCCGGTCTCCCGTCAACGCGGGCCAGCAAATGATACGCTCCTAGCGCTTCAAAAGTGGCGTTCAGCCCTGCCTGCATGGGCAGCCTTTGCGTGCCATCGGCAAGGACGTTTTCAACCAAGCCCCACGGGGGAAACAGGTCGAGTGCTTTCATGCGGTTGAGTACGGCGAGGGGGGCTGCTGGATTCGGGTCGACCGCTGCTGACATCAAGATGTAGTGCGGGTGAAGCAGCGCCTGATCTGGTAGTTCTGTGCCGCCGACATGGTACCCAATGCCACCGGCACCTTCACCCGCGGACAATCCATACAGCCCGTGCCGCCGCGCATAGCCATCAGGCGGCTGGCTCTTTTGAAAATAAGCTTTTTGGTCAGCCAGCAGCCGCCGCCGCCCCTCAAGCCAGTCGGCTCCACTCACGGCGTCAGCGGTCGGCTGGTCAAAATCGGGAAACAACAGGCTTTGAATTTCCGCGATGAATCCGGTCCCTTGGTGGACGCGTCCGCCGGCAGCCATCCGGGGGCCTAGGACTCCCTGCGAGGCCACGCGCTGCAGGAGGAGCACCAGCGCAGTCTCCCCGCCCCAGTCGCGCCAGATGTGCGGAATACGAGTGGTGCCGTCGTCACGAAAACCGTGGCTGACGTAACCGTCATCGGTCCGCAATAACCCAAAATCAACGGCACGCATGGCCCCAACAACCGCCGTCTCGACCTCGGTATCACCCAACAACGCGGCTGCCAACAACGCCGCATGAAGAAAAATCGCCGTGTCCACTGTGCTGAACTCAGTGCCCGGATGAATGCCAAATCCTCCATCCACCCGCCGTGAAAAATGCGGCAACAACCCGTGCGGCCCGGCCAGCCCGGACACCGCCGCCCACGACTGCCTTAAAAGACGCACCGCCTCAACCGGAAGCACCACTCCCCGGTCGGCCGCCGCCGCCGTCGCCAACAGAAAAAGTCCAGTCGCCGGAATGGAATCAAACGCACCATCCTCCGTGTGCGCCCGATCACGCACAAACCCAGTCGCCGGACTGTAACACCGAGACGCCTTGGCATAACTCGCCACAAAAACCCACTCGGGAAATGTCATCCTCGGCGCCTCCATCTCAAATCCAAGCGCGTCCAGCTTCAAATCAGCCCCCGGCTCAGCCGTCCAGTTCAACAACTTGGCCGTCCGAAATTGCGACGGCTCCAGAGCCGCGGTCAATACCACCGGCCGCCCGGAATCAATGCGGAACAACTCACCCCACAATTCTTCCTGCTGCGCTCCTTTCAACTCCACCTTCAACCCGCCACGCCCCGATACCTCCGCCCGCACCCCAACAATCCGCGGCTGCCAGCGCGTCTCAATCCATGACGCATACGGCCGCTCAAAATCCAACACCTCCTCAGGCAACCGCGCCAACCGCGCCAGACTGTGCCACATGCCCGCCCACCCGTCCGTCACATCCGGCAACTGCGCCCACACCACCCCCTCCCCCCAACCAATCCCGCCTTCCCCAGGCCCAGTAAAACCAAAATCAGTTCCCAAATGCGTGTAACTCAAAAATGGATTGTCCGCACGCTCGCGCCACTGCCGCTCCGCCCCCGCCGGCGTCATAATCGTCGAATACTCATGCACCGGCTGCCACAACCGCCGCTCCCCCTCCTCCCCCATCCCCACATCCCGCCCATGCGCCACCACCGTCCCGAAGCACATCGCCAGCACGCATAAAATCATTAAAAATCGCATCTATAGGGGTTCTCGGATGCGGGAGGGCCCAAGACTCTAGCCCGGCCTCCCGTCCCACGCCCATCGAATAAATCAAACCATCCAGAAAAAAACCCTCCGCCGCATCGCGGCCCACCCCCACCCTCAGGATTGACAGCCCCCACTCGCTGCCGCCACTCTCCATCATGAAGGAAGTCAGACTCGGCATCGTTGGCCTCGGAAATATGGGCCGCACTCACCGCCAATATATTCTGGATGGCAAAATCACCGGCCTCGCCGTGACCGCCATCTGCGGCCGCCACGCCGCCATGGCCACCCTGCCCGAACACCCGGGCGAAAGCCGCTTCTCCCACATCGACGACATGATCTCGTCCGGAACCGTCGACGCCGTGCTCTGCTGCACACCACACCCAACGCACACGCCCATCGGCATCGCCGTGCTCGAAGCCGGTCTGCACCTCCTCATGGAAAAACCGCTCGGCGTGCACGTGGCCGACTGCCAACGACTTCTGGCCGCTCATACCGACCCGTCACGCGTCTTCGCCGCCATGTTCCAGGTCCGCACCGATCCGCATTACACCACCCTCAAACAACTGATCGACAGCGGGGAAACCGGCGCCGTGCAGCGGATTCTCTGGGATACCACCAACTGGTTTCGCACCGAATACTACTACGGCTCCGGTAGCTGGCGCGCCACCTGGCGTGGTGAAGGCGGCGGCATCCTCCTCAACCAGCTGCCTCACAATCTCGATGTCTTTCAATGGATCTTCGGCCGCCCGTCACAAGTCACCGGCTTCTGCCAGTTCGGCCGCCACCACCACATCGAGGTCGAAGATGACGTGACCGTCCACTGCCGCTGGCCCGATGGCCGACACGCCACCCTCATCGCTAGCACCGGCGAAGCCCCAGGTCGCAACCGCCTGGAAATCGCCTGCGACCGCGGTCACCTCACCGTGGAATCAGGGAAAATCACCTGGCTGAAAACGCTCCAGTCCGTCAGAGAATTCAGTGACTCCACCGCCGCCGCCTTCGCCCAGCCCGACACCGAAACCATCGAGATCCCCATCGACGGCCGCGGCCCCGGTCACCTCGCCATTCTCCAAAATTTCACCAATGCCATCCTCCACGGAGAACCCCTCCTCTGCCCAGCCTCCGAGGGCGTCCACAGCGTGGAACTCGCCAATGCCGCCCTGCTCAGCACCTGGCTCGGACGCACCATAGATCTACCCATCGATGCCGCCGCCTACGCCCAACTGCTCGCCGAAAAAGCGGAATCCAGTACCTTCCAGAAAAAACAAATAACCTCCGCGCCCACCTCAGCCCAAGACTTCGCCCAGTCATACCAGCGATAAACCGCGTTTCATCACGGCCCTCCCACAACCACCGCCGTCACACCACCACCGGCCAGCAATCCGACCACAGGGGCGGCCTCACTCGGCCTCTGGAACCGGTTCATCCAGAAATTTCCCCGGATTGAGCAGGCCCGCTGGATCCAGCGCCCGCTTCAACCGGTGATGGAGCACCAAGGCACCAGGACTCACGGCCTCAGGAAACCACCGGCGTTTGGCTAGCCCCACCCCATGCTCGCCCGTAATGGCTCCCCCCATCCCAATAACAAAGCGAAAAAGCCGATCGAGCGCCATTTCGGCAGGACCCGACACCGCAGGATCCGCCATGTCACCGACCATTAGATTGACATGAATGTTGCCGTCACCCGCATGACCGAAACAAGCAATGGCAATCCCAGTCTCAGCCTGCAACTGCTCGCAAAAAACGACCAACTCGACCAGCCGGCCACGCGGCACGACCACGTCTTCATTCAACTTGGTCAACCCGGTGTCGCGCAAACTGTAGGAAAATTCACGGCGCTGGGCCCAGAGCCGCTCCACCGCCGCCTCGTCCGCCGCCGGAACGACCGCCAACGCACCACAGCCGTTCAGCACCCGCGCTAACGCCACAGATTCCAGCGCCACCGCCTCGGCCTGGCCGTCAACCTCCAGCATCAACAATACCTCTCCCGGAGGCAACGCCGCCGCCCCCAGCCGCCGACGCGCCGCCGCAATCGTGAACTTATCAGAAATCTCCAGCGCCGCAGGCAGGTGGCCTGACTGAAAAACCGCCTGCACCGCCGCCGCCGCCTCCGCAAAAGAACCAAAACTCGCCGTCAGCCCGGCCCGCGCCGGCGGATGAGGAATAAGTCGCAGTGTCGCCTCCGTCACCACCCCCAACATCCCTTCGGATCCAACAAAAAGCCCGACCAAATCAAACCCAGTCTTATTTTTGTGACACCGCCCCCCCGCCCGCACCACCGTCCCGTCCGCCAGCACCACTTCCAGCCCCAACACATAATGGCGCGTCACGCCATATTTTAGACACTTCGGCCCACCCGCGTTGGTCGCAATGTTGCCGCCCAACGAACACTCTTTGAGGCTCGCCGGATCAGGCGGATAAAACCATCCGCGCCGCCGGACCTCCGCCTGCAGGTCCCCCGTAATCACCCCCGGCTCGACCACCGCCACCCCGTCCATCACATTGATTTCTTTAATGCGGTTCATTCGCGCCAGCGAAAGCGCAATCCCCCCGCCCACCGGCACACA
>JALRGB010000727.1 GCA_023253575.1 Verrucomicrobiales bacterium | reverse complement strand
AGGTGGCCGGGCGCAAGCATGCCAGTCATCTGACTTTGTTGGCGGCGAGCGAGACGGGGTATTCGAACTTAGTAAAGCTGGTTTCGCGGGCGCATTTGGATGGTCATTATTACAAGCCGCGCACGGACCGTGATGATCTGCATTTGTTTCGCGAGGGATTGATTTGTTTGTCTGGCTGTCTGGCGGGGGAGGTCAATGAATTGATTCAGCAGGACCAGCTGGAGAAAGCGCGGGAGGCGGTGGGGTGGTATCGGGAGGTATTTGGCGAGAATTATTATCTTGAGCTCCATGATCATGGATTGGAGGCGCAGGTGAAGTGCAACCGTCAGCTGCTGGAGTTTGCTCGCGAATTTGGCATCAAGCCGGTGGCGGCCAATGACGTGCATTTTCTGCATCGTGACGATCATGAGGCGCATGATGTGATGATTTGTATTGGCACGGGGGCGCAGCGGGATCAGGAGACGCGGCTTCGTTACTCCGAAGAAGTCTATTTCAAGACGGCGGAGGAGATGCGTCGTTTGTTCCGCGAAATACCGGAAGCCTGTGATGTCACGCTGGAGATCGCGGAAAAGTGTGATTTACAGCTGCATCTTGATTCGACGAGCACGGCTAAGTACCCGCAATTTGGCTCGCCTGACGGCAGTCCGCGGGAGGCGTATTTCCGCCGCATTTGCGAAGCGGGGCTAGTCGATCGTTATGGGGAGGAGCGGGCCTCGGGGGATGAGGCGTTGCGGGCGCGGCTCGACTATGAGATTTCGGTCTTGGAGAAGATGCAGTATCTTTCGTATTTTCTCATTGTCTGGGATTTCATCAAGTGGGCGAAGGACGAGGGGATTCCGGTCGGGCCGGGCCGGGGGTCGGCGGCGGGGTCGTTGGTGGCGTATTGTCTTGGTATTACGGATCTTGATCCCCTGCCATTCAATCTATTGTTTGAGAGGTTTCTGAATCCGGAGCGGGTCAGTCCGCCGGATATTGACGTGGATTTTTGCCAGTCTCGTCGCGGTGAAGTGATTGAGTATGTCCGGCAGAAATACGGCGAGCGTGCGGTCAGCCATATTGTGACGTTTGGCACGTTGGGCGCGAAGTCGGTGATTCGCGATGTCGCGCGGGTGCTGGCGTGGAGTTATGGCGATGCCGACCGCATTGCCAAGATGATTCCTAATGAGCTTAATATCAATCTTAAAGACGCCAGAGGAAAGAACCCAGAGCTGGCGGCGGCAATTGAAAACGAAACGGCCACTGCTGAATTGTGGCAATATGCGACGAAGCTGGAAGGATTGACGCGCGGGACGGGTGTGCATGCGGCCGGTATTGTCATTGGTTCGACCGATCTGGACGTGTATGTGCCGCTGACGCGTGGGAACGAGGACGAAGTCGTCACGCAGTTTGCGATGGGTCCGTTGACGGAGCTCGGCATGCTCAAAATGGATTTTCTGGGATTGAAGACGCTGACGGTCATTGATGACGCGGTCCGGTTGATTCGTCCGCGGCAGCCGAATTTTGATTTGCGAAAAGTGCCATTCGACGACCGGCCGACCTATGAATTATTGAGTCGAGGTCTGACCATTGCTGTTTTCCAGTTGGAGTCTGGCGGCATGATGACGACGTGTAAAAACTTCGGCGTTGAGACGATTGAGCATATTATCGCCTTGATTGCGCTGTACCGTCCGGGGCCGATGCAGTTTATTGGCGACTTCATTGACCGGAAAAAAGGACGGCAAAAAGTCGAGTATTTGCATCCTTTGTTGGAGGAAGTGAGCCGCGAGACGTACGGGATTCTAGTGTATCAGGAGCAAGTGCAGCAGGCGGCCAACCGGCTGGCGGGTTACAGTTTGGGGCAGGCGGACATGTTGCGTCGGGCGATGGGAAAGAAGGATGCGGAGAAGATGGCCAAGGAGCGAGTCAGTTTTGTGGCCGGGTGCGTGGCGACCAACAATATTCCGGAGAAGCGGGCCCATGAGATTTTCGATCTCTTGGAAAAATTTGCGCAATACGGTTTTAACAAGTCCCATTCGGCGGCTTACGGACTGTTGACGTATCACACGGCCTTTTTGAAGGCGAACTATCCGGTGGAATTCATGTCGGCGGTTTTGAGCAATGAAATCAGCAATACTGACAAGATTGCTGTTTTTACCTCGGACTGCGCGACCCTGAAAATCAAGATTTTGCCACCGGATGTGAACCGGAGCGGGCTTGTTTTTCAACCGGAGCGGACCAACGCTCGACGGGCCATCCGGTATGGACTGGCGGCGATCAAGAATGTGGGTGAAGGTCCGATGCGGCTGGCTTTGGCCGAGCGAGAGGCCGGTGGGCCGTTTAAGTCGCCCGAAGATTTTGCGACGCGACTGGATGCCCGCTCGTGCAATAAGCGGGTGCTGGAAAGTTTGATCCGGGCTGGCGCTTTTGACTTCACAGGGGAAGGGCGGGCCTCGATGTTTGCGCGTGTCGATACCATTATTGCCTCGGCCTCGAGCACCCAAAAAGACAGGGAGGCAGGTCAGGGGAGTTTGTTTGACATGATGGATTGGGCTGCCGCCGTTCCGGCTCGTCCGCCGGCGGGGGGCGCGGAGGGTGCTCCCGTGGTGGTGGCGCCCTGGACGCAGGAGCAACTGCTGGCGGATGAAAAAGAACTGTTAGGGTTCTACGTCAGCGGCCATCCGCTGGAACCATGGCGAGATGTGCTCGATGGCGAGAAATTCTCGCGGTTGGGCCAGATTGAAGAACTGGAAATGGCTCGCAAAAACAAGGAAGGCTGGTGGGAGGGGCCGCGGTACAGTTTTGGCGTGCTGGTGCAGGACGTTGACCAGCGGTTCAGTAAGACGAGTGGCAATCCCTTTGCGATCGTTCGAATCGAGGATTTTACCGGTGGTCTGGAAACGATGATTGTGGGCAAGAGTTATGAGCGCGTGCAGGGAGCCGGGGTCCTGCAAAAAGGATCCGTGGTCGAAGTCGTGGCCCGGGTCGAGCATGATGATCGGACGGACTCGCGCCGGCTTTCCGTGCTCGATGTCAAGGCGCTGACCC
>JALRGB010000718.1 GCA_023253575.1 Verrucomicrobiales bacterium | reverse complement strand
ACAATCCCATTATGCATCGACTTCTGTTTCTGTTAGTGGCGAGCCTTTCCACGCTGGCTGGCGCCGAGCTGGCGATTCCACCGGCCTTGCAGCCGTGGAAAGAATGGGTGTTGGCTGACGAGCCGGCGCGGCAGAGTCCGGCGCGATTTGACGATGCGGCTGGTCGGCAGGCGGTGTGGCCATCGACGTTGCAGTTAGATGTTCAGTCTAGTGGCGGGCGGTTTGTGTTGGGGGTGGTGGTTTATGACGAGGCGTGGGTGATGTTACCGGGCGGTGACGGGCAATGGCCGCAGGAAGTGCGGGTGAATGGGCAGGTGGTACCGGTCACGCTGCGTGGGGCGGCGCCGGGGGTGAAGCTGCTTCCGGGGGGGCATCAGATTGAGGGAGTGTGGCGTTGGGATGTTTTGCCTGAGCATGTGACCTTACCGCAGACGATTGGGGTGATGACGCTGGTGGTGAACGGTCAGCGGGTGGAGTCACCGAACTGGGATGCTCAGGGGTTGTTGTGGCTGCAGCGCCCTCCTTCGGAGCAGGCGGATCAGGACCAGTTGGGTGTCAAGGTGTATCGGTTGCTCGCGGACGGGGTTCCGATGTGGTTGACGACTTCGGTTGAGTTGACGGTGACTGGAAAAAGCCGCGAGGCGGAGCTGGGGTATGTGCTGCCTGACGGGTGGCGGGTGGCGAAGGTTGTGAGTCCGCTGCCCTGTTTGGTGGACGACCGCGGGTTGTTGAAAGTGCAGGTCAGGCCGGGGACGTGGACGGTGAGCATCACGGCTTTTCGCACGCAATCACCTGAGACCTTTGCGTATGCGGAGGGCGTGCGTCCACTGGTGGCGGATGAGTTAGTGGCGTGGCAGGGTGATCCGTCGCTGCGGGTGGTCGAGTGTGTGGGGCTGGCGCCGGTGGATGCGAGTCAGACGACGTTTCCGTCGGAATGGCGGACGTGGCCGGTGTTTGCTTGGAAGACGGAGGCGGGATTTCGTTTGGAGGAAAAGCTGCGGGGCATGGGGATGGAGAAGCCGGCGGCGCCGAGGATGCAGCGCGAGTTGTGGTTGGACGAGGATGGGGGCCATCTGACGTTTCGGGATGTGATTGAGGGTGGGGCTCAGCAAATCTGGCGGCTGGATGTGACGGACGGGCAGGAATTGGGTGCGGTGAAAGCGGGCGGACAGTCGCAGTTAATTACGCGCAATCCGGAGACCCATCGTCCGGGAGTGGAGGTTCGCGATCGGGCGTTGTCGCTGGAAGCTGTGGGGCGATCTCCGGTGGGGTCGGTGATGCCGGCGACGGGATGGGAAACGGTGGCGGGCGAGGTGCGCTGTGAGTGGCATCTCCCTCCGGGGTGGCGGCTGCTGGCTTTGTTTGGTGCGGAGTGGGTGGAGGGCGACTGGCTCACGGCGTGGTCGTTGCTCGACGTTTTTTTCCTTCTGATTTTCTCTCTTGCGGTGCAGCGGGTGTGGGGATGGCGGGCGGGGGTGGTGGCTTTTGCGGCGTTTGTTTTATCGTATCATGAACCGGGGGCACCGCGGTGGACGTGGTTGCTGGTGCTGGTGGTTTTGGTCGCTGGGCGGGCGTTGGCTGGCACTGGTTATGGGTGGGTGCGGCGGTGGCCGGTGGTCGTTGGGATGGCGGTGCTGGCGTTGCTCTGGGTGCTAGTGCCTTTTGTGACGCGCCAAGTCACCGGATTGCTGTACCCGCAGCTGGAATCGATCGCGGACGGAAGTAACTGGAATATGGCGCGGCGGGTGGCGACGGCCGGGCTTTCGTATTCGTCTTCGGTATCGTCGATGGAGAAACCGAGGGATGCCTCGGGCTTACAGGAGCAGGTGGTTTTAAACAGTAATCTGCGTTACGAGCAAAATGCGCAGATTCAGACTGGGCCGGCGGTGCCGAACTGGCAGTGGCGATCGGTCAGTTATGGATGGCAGGGGCCGGTGGCGGTGGGGCAGACGATTCGGCCGGTGCTGCTTTCCAGCGGCTGGCAGCGGGTTTTGATTGTGATTCGGTTGATGTTGCTGGGAGTGTTGTTGTATTACTTTTTCCGGCGGCGGAATGGGAGTGGGCTGGCGGCGGCGCCGTCTGTTTCGGCGGGGTCGTCGTGGCGGCCGGCGGTTCCTTCGGTGGTGGGGTTGTTATGTGGGGTGTGGATGATGGGAGGGGCGACCGGGGGGCTGCCGGCGCAGGAGTTGGATCAGGCAGTGGCCCGGCCGGCGGCCGTGGTGCAGACGCCGGATTCAGCCGTGCTGCCATCGGCGGAGTGGCTGACGGCGTTGCGCGACCGCTTACTCAAACCCTCGGATGCCTTTCCTCGGGCGGCGGAAATCCCTCGGGCGCGGCTGAAGCTGGATCGCCGCCAGATGTCGCTGGTTTTGGATGTTCATGCGGCCGTGGAGACGGCGGTTCCTTTGCCGGGCCGGTTGCCATCATGGTCACCGCTGGCGGTGCGGCTTGACGGGAAGACGGCGCCAGCATTGCAGCGGCTGGACGGCCACGTTTGGGTGGTG
>JALRGB010000685.1 GCA_023253575.1 Verrucomicrobiales bacterium | reverse complement strand
CGCGTTCCCCTTCCTGGCGGACAAGATCGCCGGCAAGGACGTCCGCGTCGTCGCCGCCGAGCCGGCCGCGTGTCCCACGCTGACCCGCGGCCACTACGGCTACGACTTCGGCGACACCGCCCAGCTGACGCCGCTGATGCCGATGCACACGCTCGGGCACAAGTTCATCCCCGACACGATCCACTCCGGCGGCCTGCGCTACCACGGCGCCGCGCCGCTCGTCTCGCACCTGCTGCAGCTCGGCCTGATCGAGGCCGTCGCCTACCCGCAGCTCGAGTGCTTCGCGGAGGCGGTGCGCTTCGCGCGCACCGAGGGCATCATCCCGGCGCCCGAGCCGACGCACGCGATCCGCGCGGTCGTCGCCGAGGTCGAGCGGGCGAAGGAGGAGGGCGTCGCCATGGGGATTCTCTCTACCCTCATAGGTATGCCCTAACCCCACCTCGGCCCTTCACCCCTGCCACTTTTCCTGATGACACTCGGATTCATCGCCATGTCCGGCATCCGCTGCCAGAATGCTGAATTACTGGAGATCGGTCTTACGTTGCCAGGGTTTCTCGAACGCAGCAAAGTGATTGCCTCCCTGCCCAGTCTCGGACTGCTCACGCTGGCTGGCCTGACGTCCGCCGATGTGGAAATCGGATATGTGGAAGTGCCGGATCTGGCTCAGGTCAGCGGATTACCAGGGGAATTCGATGTGGTCGCCATTTCCAGTTTTTCGGCCCAGATCAAGGAAGCGTATCAATTGGCCGACCGTTATCGTGCAGCGGGTACGCTTGTGTTATTGGGCGGCCTGCATGTTAGCGCCTGCCCGGACGAAGCGGCGCTCCATGCGGATGCCATTGTTATCGGAGAAGGCGAGCCCGTCTGGCCAGAGTTATGGGCCGACCTCAAGGCCTGTCGCCTGCAACCCCGATACAACGCGCGGGGCCGGTCATTCGATCTAGCGGAAGCCCCGATGCCGCGTTTTGATCTGCTTGATATCACTCGTTACAACCGCATCACCGTACAAACGCAGCGGGGGTGCCCTTACAACTGCGACTTCTGCGGCGCCAGCATCCGACTTGATCCGCACTACAAGCTCAAGCCCGTCTCAAAAGTGATTGATGAAATCAACCGAGTTCGGGAGCTCTGGCCGCATCCATTTATTGAGTTTGCCGATGACAATACCTTTGCCGACCGCCGCCGCGGCCGCGAACTTTGCCGGGCTTTGATCCCCCTTGGCCTGCGGTGGTTTACCGAAACCGACATTTCGGTAGCGTGGGATAACGAGCTCCTGCGCCTCATGAAAGAAAGCGGCTGCGCTCAAATTCTCATCGGGCTGGAGAGTCCAGACACGCGCGAGCTGGAGGGCGTGGAGCGCAAGGCCAACTGGAAACGGCGCCAAGCCGATCGCTACCGCGAAGCCATCGCTCGCATTCAGGATGCCGGAGTCACAGTCAATGGATGCTTTGTGCTCGGACTTGACCAGCAGGACACGACTTGCTTCGACCGCGTTCTGGAATTTGTCCGCGACACCGGTCTTTATGAAGTGCAAATCACATTAATGACGGCCTTCCCTAACGCGCCACTTTACGGACGGCTGCTCGAGAAAGGTCGGATTCTGGAACCCGGCGCATGGGAAAAATGCACGCTTTTCGACATCAATTATCAACCGGCTCAGATGTCCGTCTCAGAGCTGGAAAACGGGTTTCGCGAACTCGGTCAAAAAATCTACGATCGCGAATTCATTGAAGAACGTCGACGCCGGTTTTTCCAGCGCCAAAATGAATTGCGCCAGCAACGGGCCGTGGCTGAGGGCGCCTAAAGCCATTGACCCTGCACAAACCGATTTCACAGAGTGAAACCACCGGCCACGGCCTCGGGCACGAGGGATTTCCACCTCTCATCTCCGGCGGCCATCAAGGCACGAATGTCAGCTCCGGTAAACCGCAATTCCATGCCAGCGGTGGCCTCGATGGGGATGATGTAACCGTTGTCTAAAAGGTGTTCGAAAAGTTTCCTCAGATGGGGAGCGACGGTGGCTCGATCAGCGCCGCGGCACTCACCGGTGGACGAGTCATATCCAGGGTACACACACAGCCGCAATTCATTTTTGAACAATCGGCCCAGTGATTCCAGCAACCCACCGTCAAGGGACGCATACCATTTCTCCTCGAATAGTTCCTCGAGAAGGGCGCGACTCAGCACGATGCGAATCGGTTCGCGAGTGTAGCGGCTCAGGAAGGCGCCTAGCCGATGAAATTCAGGAAACCGCGAAACCAGCACATTTTCGCCCAAGGCCTGCAACATGTCAGCGCGGGCCAAAAAACTTTCCTTGTCGATCGACCCGTGCGGCGGCCGCTGGCTGGCCGTTTCCTCCAGCAGATTGGACATCGACAATTCCATGATCTCGACGGGCGCGGCCGCATCCGGCGGCAGACTGGCCCGCAGCACGCTCCGCGCCGAGGCCATCATGTCGAGATGCACCCGGGTCACCGGATCAAAACGCCCGCGCAGTAACATCAAGGGTTTGCGATAGAAAAATTCTGACGGCTGCATGACCTCGCCTTGGGCGGTGAAGAAGGCGGCCGGAGACAATCCGCTTTCCACGAGTTGCAGCGCGCACAGCCGGTTGTCGAGCGTCGCAAAATCAGGTCCGGTAAACTTGAGGAAATCGATCTCGACTCGCCAGGGATTCAGTCCATCCCGCAGTGATTCGGTGAACGCACGCAAGTCATGGCGCAGGTACAGGGCGGCGTGGATGAGATTGACTCCGACCACGCCGACGACTTCTTGTTGTTCATTGAGTTGAGTATCAAAGAGCCTCAAGTGAACGACGAGATCATGGGGCGGGCTGTGCGGAGCTGTTTGCAGGCGAATGCCCATCCACCCGTGGCATTCCTGGGAAGTATCGCCATAAGCGCGAACGCGTACGGTGTTGGCGTAGGCGAAGAACTGGCTTTCATCCCCCATCTTCTTATCCAGTCGTTCGACCATGAGATTGTACTCATGTTCCAGCATATGGAGCAGCCGCTCGCGAGAGACATACTGGCGGGTGGCTCCGTAAATGGAATCACTGACCGTCATATCATAAGCGGAGACGGTTTTGGCGATACTCCCGGAAGCCGCGCCGACGCGGAAGAACCAATTGGCGACCTCCTGTCCGGCGCCGATTTCCGCGATGGTGCCGTAGGGCGGACCGTCGAGATTGATTTGCAGAGCTTTTTCGCGCGTTGTCAGCACGCGGGGCGGAAGTAGGGACATGGTGGAAAAGGGTGAACGGCGGCCGGGCAAAAGCAACTAATCCGCATCGCCTGCATCGCCTGCATCGGGGCCGCGGCCGGCCTGGTGCCATGCCTCCAGCGCGCGCCGCTGCGCCTTGGTCGGTCGACCGGCCCCCGGAACAAAAACCGGGGCCGAAAGCCGTTGCTCTTGACGCTGCGTCTGCGCCCGCGCCACGTCCTCCGGTGGCGTTAAATCTGTCAGCTGCCCCGCTACCAATTTGGCAGAGGCACGCCGGGCCAACAGCCCTTCCACCCGCCAGCGCCGCAGAAGAAATTCTTCCTGAATGCAGATTTCATCGCCGCGGCGAATCAATCGGGATGGCTTTAGCGGGTCGCCATCACCGCGCAGAACCCGCCCCAACCGACAGGCCTCCGCCGCTTGTGACCTCGTTTTGTACAGCCTGACCGCCCATAACCAAATGTCCAAACGAACGGACTCCCCCGCCCCAGACGAGCCGCGGTCACTTTCACGATCTGGTGAGAATTCCATCGTTCCCACCAGTCAGCCACAACGACCCAAAACCCAAGCAGGAAATTACCGGTGGAAAATTGCCGTATTTTGAGAGGATGGCACGCCGATTTATGTGCGACATTGTGACTCACTGGCTTGATTGTCCGGAAAATCGACTAATGTGTAATTCCGTCACTTTTTCCTTCTCATTTCCTTCATGCCATGAGCCAGTCCGCCGAATCCGAATCATCTCCGAAACCCGAACCCACTCCAATCGACGCGTGGGCCGAGTCCATGGCTGAAGAACTGGAAGCCACGGCCTCTGGTTCCGATGATCCTGCCAGTCATGACGATGGCGCGACTGGCACGGACGGGTCGACAGCATCGGCCGCCTCCGAGCTGGCCCAATGGAAGGACATGGCCATGCGCGCCCGCGCGGATCTGGATAATTTCCGGAAGCGGATGGCTCAGGAATCAACGGATGCGCGCCGGTATGCCAATGCCGCCTTATTGGAAGAATTGCTCCCGATTTTGGACAATTTTCAATTCGGCTTGCAGGCGGCAGAAGCGGATGCCGGGGCCCGCAATATCCTTGTGGGTCTCAACATGGTGGCTGGACAGTTGAACAATTTCCTTCGTGACCAGGGGGTAGAAGAAGTAGCGGCCGTGGGCCAAGCCTTTGATCCCAACGTCCATGAAGCGGTCGGGCAACAACCGAACGCGCAGGTGGCGGAGGGCGTGATTATTTCCCAAGTGCGGCGTGGGTTCAAGCTGCGTGACCGTCTTCTTCGTCCGGCCACCGTCATCGTGAGCACGGGCCCCTCCGAAGCCTAAGATTTCAGCGATTTTTATTCATTTCCAATGTCTACCAAGCGTGATTTTTATGAGGTACTCGGCGTGGAGCGCGGGACCAGTGATGAAGACATCAAGAAGGCGTATCGCAAGCTAGCGATGAAATTTCATCCGGACCGCAATCCGGGCGACAAGGAGGCTGAGGATAATTTCAAGGAATTGGGCGAGGCCTATGAAATTCTGTCTGACGAGCAGAAGCGTGCGGCGTACGACCGTTACGGCCATGCGGCATTCCAGCAGGGCGGCATGGGCGGGGGTGGTTTTAGCGGTGGCGGCGGCGGCGGGGTTGACCCGTTTGAGGTGTTTCGTGAAGTTTTCGGCGGCGGTGCGGGCGGTGGCGGCGGCGGCGGGATCTTCGAAGAATTCTTCAATGCCGGCGGCGGCGGCGGGCGGCGCACGCGCGACGGCCGTCAGCGGGGATCAGATCTTCGTTATGACTTACAAATCAGCCTCGAAGAAGCGGCCAGTGGAGTGGAAAAAGAACTCGAGCTGGAGAAACTGGGCGTTTGCGAGGAATGCTCAGGTTCCGGTTCAAAAGGGGGCGGGACCAAATCCTGTGCGACTTGCAAAGGCCATGGCCAGGTCATTGCCAATCGTGGGTTTTTCCAGATTCAGCAGACGTGTCCAGACTGCGCGGGCACGGGCCAAATTATTTCCAACCCCTGTGGCCCGTGCCAGGGCCAAGGTCGCCGGACGATGAAATCGCGCATCCGGCTGCGTATCCCGGCGGGCATCCAACAAGGATCACGACTGCGATCCAGCGGCAACGGCGAGGCCGGTCTGCGGGGCGGAGGCTCCGGGGACTTGTATGTGGTGATCCACCTGAAGGAGCACGATGTCTTTGAACGCGATGAAGATGATTTGCACTGCACGGTGCCCATTGGGTTTGGCATTGCCACGCTGGGGGGCGAAGCGACCGTACCAACGCTCGAAGGGCGGGCCAGCGTGAAAATCCCGGCCGGCACTCAGAGTGGAACGATTTTCCGCCTGCGCGGTAAAGGACTGCCCGAATTGAATTCATCGCTCCGCGGCGACCTGCTGGTGCGCACCCAAGTGGAAGTCCCAACCAAACTGAACAGCGACCAGCGGGACAAGCTGAAGGCGTTTGCCGACTCACTGGG
>JALRGB010000609.1 GCA_023253575.1 Verrucomicrobiales bacterium | reverse complement strand
CCACGAGCGGTCGCTCGTCACGAACCTCAAGAACAAGCCGTTCGCCCTCGTCGGTGTCCACATCGGTGGCAGTACGGTGCATGAACTCAAGGATATTATGGAGAAATCCAGGCTCCCTTGGCGGTCTTTTGTGGACATCGGGAATGCTGGGACGGGGCCGATCGCGAAACAGTGGAACCTGTCCGCCACGCCGACTTTTTATGTGTTGGACCACAAGGGAGTGATCCGGCACAAGTGGGCGGGACCGCCCGGTGACAGGGTCTTGGACGCCGCACTCGACAAACTTATTAAGGAGGCTGAAGCGTCAGGAACGCATCTCCCGAAATAGACGATGATGGTGGACACCTTCCATGGTTATTCAGACCGCTGCAGCAGTTGGCGGGTTGCTCGCAAATGAACGAAGAGCGTCTGGGACGACCGCTCAAAACCGACGCGCCAGCCATCGATGCAGCCGGGCTTCGACCGTTGCCCGAGGTGTCGCAAACCGCTCCCGTGATCGGCGGATCAAACGCTCGCGGCGTCCGCCGTTCGGCGACAAGGGGGGCATGGTCAGTGCCCGCTGGTAGTGGGCCCCGGAGCCGCCGCCATGCACCCGGATCAGGGTCTCGTAACGGGGAAGATCCACAAAGTGCTGGGGCGTGAATTCCTTGCCGAACTCGCCATGCAGGTGTTCGGCATCATTGAACCCGACGCCAAAGGCAATCACCGTTCCCACGTTGCCAAACACGGCTTCGCGCACCTCCGGAGTGAGCTGGGCAATGTACTGGTGACTCAAGATCAGGTTGAGCCGGTATTTCCGGGCCTCGGCCAGGATCGAGGTGAACGCCTCGGTCGCGAAATTCTGGAATTCGTCCACGAACAGGAAAAAGTCCCGGCGGTCGGATTCCGGTTGCCGGCTGCGCGCCATCGCCGCCAGCTGAAACTGGGTGACGAGGAGCGATCCGATGAGGTTCGCCTTGTCGTGCCCCAGCCGTCCCTTGGACAGGTTGGCGATGAACAGCCGGCCGTGGTCCATCACGAAGGGGATGCGGGCTGTGTTGGTCACTTGGCCGACGATGTTGCGGAGCAAGGGAGAGAGCAGCAGTTGGCCGATCTTGTTCTGGATGGGCGCGATGGCCTCGCGTCGGAAGCGGGCGTCATAGTTTTCGTATTCACCCTCCCAAAAGTCGCGCAGGAACGGGTCGTCAAGCTGTTCGACGATCCACCGCCGGTACCCGTCGTCAGTCAGCAGCCGGTTGACCCCCAGCAGGGACGTATTGGGACAAGCGGCCAGCGACGCCACCGCGTTGTGCAGGATGTACTCCATCCGCGGCCCCCACGATTCCGGCCACAGATTCTTGAACGCCCCGACCACGCCCGAGGCCACCAGATGACGTTCATCCGCGCCGGTCTGTGCCAGTAGGTTCAAGCCGATGGGAAATTCGGCATCGGCCGGACAAAAATACGTCGTATGCTCCGCGCGTTCGGGCGACAGCTGATCAATCAATTCCTCAGCCAAATCGCCGTGCGGGTCAATGAGCCCGACTCCGTGACCGGCTTCGGCCAGTTGGAGGATCAGATTCCTCAGCAGTGTCGTTTTTCCAGAACCCGTTTTCCCGATGACGTAGCAGTGATGCCGCAGCTCGCTGAGCGAAAAACCGAAGGCGCTTTCGCCGCCCCAGTGATGTCGGTCTCCGATTTGAAAAATGGTCTCGTCATTCATGCGCCAGAGCCAGCCGGCGACTCCAATGCTCGGAAAACGCCGCTCCTCGTCACAGTGACGGCCTCCTTCACGGGCGAGCGACGGGTAAACGCATGTTTGAAACGAACCCGTCGGGTAATCGGCGGCTGGCTGCGGGGGATGAATACTGAGATTATATCACAAGCGAGTTTTTAGAATCTCGCTGATGCTGACGGCTTACGGCGTTCTGGAGCGACATGATCATCGTCGCTTGGGGGGACCACTGACGACACAGCGGCTCCGCACGCTTTTTCATCGGACTGTGTCGAGAATCGGCAGCTTCGAAGTCGTCCGCACGCCGCCCAGCTGAGCGCGGGCAGCGTTCGCTTCGCCCTCGTGACGAGGAACCCGTGCGGGGAAGTGCGGCCGTGAACCCGTGGTGGTGAACCCGTGTCCGATAGGAACCCTTGGAGTGGAATGGTGAAGTCGTGACCCCGCACGTGTGAGGGCGAAGGGCCGGCAGAGCCGTGCCCGGAGCGGCCGACTTCGCGCTTTTTGGTGGTTCTCTGACGGTTAGTCATGGAAGCCACCCGGTAGCCGGAGGAAAAAGCGCGAAGTCGGGCGCTCAGCCCGAACACGTGCGGGGAGGTCGTGGGGCTCTGTTGAGCCACGAAACGGTCGCCGTCGATGCGGCGCCCCTCTACATACCATGTATGTAGGGGCTGGGTGGGGCCTGTTGGCCCGCAACCCGGCTCCGCGGAGCGGGGCGGAGGGGGTGTCGCCAAATATAGTTTTCGCGACAAATCCGGCCGAATCGGCCTTTTCTGGCCGTGGATTGGTGTCGCACAATTGTCGCGGCGGTTTTGGCGTCGGGGCCGGTCTGGGTGCCGGCTGTAAGGGATCGGTAAAAGACAAAAGCCGCCTGGGCGGCGGCTGGGTCAAAGACACTATAAAGGTGGGCGGGCTTGACGAATCGTCAGAGGTGTGGCGCGGTGCGGCAGGGCCGGGGAGGGTTCAGGACGTCTATGGTGTGGAGTGCGTGGCCACGTCTTTGAGTAGGCTTAGTTTTGACCGGGTCGAAGCCGTTCGAGCAGGGCGAGGACGACGGCGCGCATGTGCTCGGCGGAATCTGGTGTGGCCGGGCCGGAGACGATGGCGGTGTAGCCATTGAGGTTCTCCTGAATGCGTTCCGTTCTTTTGGCCATCGGCCGGCCGTGGGATTTGGTGGGACGGTCGCGGTGAGCCGCGCGCACTTTTTCGCGGATGCTGCGCACGCTCTCCCCTTTCAGAACGTCGTCGATCAGCGCCTCCTGCTCCTGCGCGTCGTTCACATGGGCTATTTTCATCACGGAGTCGTATGGCACGGGGACTTCGGACGTCCGAAGTCGGAGTTGCAGTGGGGCGGGCAGGGTGAGCACGTTGAGCATTTCGCTGACCCACTGCTCGCTCTTCCCCACCCTGCGGCCGAGTTCGGCTTGGGTGGCGATGTCGGGGTCCTCGGAGAGGATCGATTGAAGCGCTTCGGCC
>JALRGB010000563.1 GCA_023253575.1 Verrucomicrobiales bacterium | reverse complement strand
CCCTCCGCCATTCAAAATTTCCCTCGCTCAGTGGTCGCTCCATAAAGCCCACTTCGCCGGCACCATGAAGAACATGGATTTTCCTGCGGTGGCGAAGAACGATTTTGGGATCACCGGCATTGAGTTTGTGAATCAGTTTTGGAAAGATCAGGTGAAGGATCAGTCATATCTGAAAGAGCTGAAGCAGCGTTGCACTGATCTTGGGGTCACTCCGGTGCTCATCATGTGTGATGGGGAGGGGAATCTGGGGGATCCGGATCAGGCCAAGCGGCATCAAGCGGTGGATAATCATAAAAAATGGGTTGAGGCCGCCATCTTTCTTGGATGCCACAGTATCCGGGTCAATGCCGCCACGGGTGACACCGGCACTCCTGAGGAACAAAGAGGGCGCGCGGCTGAAGGATTGCGGAAACTCGCTGAATTCGCCAAGCCGCATGACATCGGCGTCATCGTTGAAAATCATGGCGGGCTTTCCTCCAATGGTGAGTGGCTGGCCGCCACCATCAAAGAAGTAGGACTGCCGAATGCCGGGACCCTGCCGGATTTTGGAAATTTTCATGGCTATGACCGCTACAAAGGCGTGGATGAGACCATGCCTTACGCCAAAGGAGTCAGTGCCAAGAGCCATGATTTTGATCCGGTGACGGGTGAGGAGACGCAGACGGACTACCGCAAAATGATGGATTTGGTGATCAAGAAGCATGCGTATTCGGGCTGGGTGGGGATTGAATATGAAGGTTCCAAGCTTGATGAACCGGCTGGTATTAGGGCGACAAAGGCCTTGTTGGAGAAGATTCGCGCCGAGATGGCGAAGGCTTGAGGTGGCGGTGGGGGGACGCTTCCACGATGGGCGTGGAAGCGTGGTGGGGTGGGGTGGTTTTTGTCCCGGCAGCTTGATTTTGGCGGCGGCCTGATGGGTCATCTGCTCACGGTGGCCTAGGCAAATGCTTGCGGGGTAAGCGAGGGGTTCCTTGTCTTGCGGTGGCGGATGGAGTAAGGATGATGATGTTATGAGAGCTGAAGACGACACTGCTGGACCCGGGCCTGAGCGCATGGAGCTGGGTGCGGGTGTGGCCCCCACCGATGACGAGACGACTCGTCGACAATTTTTGCAGAAAGTGGCTTGTTTGGGGCTGGGGGGCTGCGCGCTGCTGGGGCCGGTGGTGGCGGGTGCGGTAGTGGTGGCGCACCCGTTGGTGGAGCGTCGAGGCTCTGGGTTGTTGGTGCGGCTGGCTGGATTGGATGATCTCCCGGTGGGGGGGGCGCCGCAGTTGTATCAGGTGCTGGCTGAACCCTCTGAGGCATGGCTTAAGTTTTCGCGCCGGGCGATTGGCTCAGTTTTTCTGATGCGCACTGGCGAGCGTGAGGTGAGCGCATTCAATTCGGCGTGTCCGCACGTCAGTGGTCCGATTACTTGGCGTGAAGAGACGCGGGATTTCTTCTGTCCGCTGCACGAAAGTCGTTTTGCGGCCGACGGAGCCCGGCTGGGGGCGGCTTCTCCGAGTCCACGGGATCTTGATGCTCTCGACGTTGAGCTCCGTGGAGCGGAAGTGTGGGTTCGATTTCAAAATTTTACTCCTAATATGGCGCAGAAGAAGCCGGTTTAAGCGGCGGGTGCCTAGATGGTGGTGTCATTGTTTCAACTACGACTGATTTTTCATGCGAGCACTTTTTGATTGGTTTGAGGAGCGGACTGGGCTGGCGGCCTTTTTCCGGGATATTTTTTTTCATGCGGTACCTGGCGGACCGGGGTGGCAGCGGGTGTGGGGGACGCTGGTCTTGTTTGCTTTGTTTTGCCAGTGTGTGACGGGGCTGGCGTTGTGGCTTTATTATGTTCCTGGGGTGGTGAGTTCGTGGGAGAGTGTGCATTTTATCCAGACGAAAGTGGCTGGTGGGTGGGTGGTGCGCGGGCTGCATCATTATGTGGCGCAGGTCATGGTGGTGCTGTTGGTGCTGCATTTGTTGCAGTTGGTGATTGGCGGGCTGTATCGGGCGCCGCGCGAGATTGGGTTTTGGCTGAGCGTGGTCATGACGGGGGTGGTG
>JALRGB010000524.1 GCA_023253575.1 Verrucomicrobiales bacterium | reverse complement strand
GTCGGCCCCGGCGGCGGCCGCATCCGCATGAAATTTCTCAAAGCCATAGGTGTAGACCGGGTTGAGATAGGTGAAGAGTACGAGGGGAATCGATGAATGTTCCCGAATACGTCTGATCAGCTCGATGACCCCGGCCGTGGTAGTGCCGCTCTCGAGCGCGCGCTGCGCCGCCAGTTGATTCACAATGCCGTCGGCCAGTGGATCCGAGAAGGGCAGGCCAAGTTCAATGATATCAACCCCGGCCCCAGCCAGTGCTAACACCAGTTCGAGAGTGGCGTCCAGCGTGGGGTCTCCCGCGGCCAAGTAAGCAACAAAGGCAGCTTTTTTCTCCTCGCGGAGACGGGCAAAGGTCTGATCAAGGCGGTTTTCCAGCATGGCTTTATATGCCAGCGACACCGGGGCTTGGCAACAACCAGCTCCCAGAAGATGACAGGCCCGGCCGGAAAATCCCCCGGTCCGGTCGCGGTAAACGACCGGTCCGAACGCCTGTCGGTTCGCGTTGGCCGCGTATTTGTCGTGGGTCGGTCGTGCTGCCCGCGCATTGACCGCAGCGCGGGTTGCCGCATGGTGCACTGCCATGAGAAAGTTTGACGACCCTGAGGAAATCATCATTGCCCCGAGCATCCTTGCTGCCGACTGGAGCCGCCTCGCGGAAGAAGTGGCGCGGGCCATTCGCAGCGGAGCTGACTGGCTGCACCTCGACGTCATGGACGGCCATTTCGTAGACAATATTTCGTTTGGCCCGCAGTTTGTGCAGACGCTGACGAGTACTAATGACTTCTTTTATGACGTGCATTTGATGATCGAGCGGCCGGATCATTATCTGGACCGTTTTATCAAAGCGGGGGCTGACAACCTCACCGTCCACGTGGAAGCGAACCACGATGTGGCGGAATCGCTGCGACGCATTCGCGCGGCGGGTGTGAAAGCCGGACTCTCGTTGCGGCCGGAGACGGATTTTTCCCTCGTCGAGCCGTATCTTGATCAGATCGATCTGCTACTCGTCATGACGGTGGTGCCGGGCTTTGGTGGTCAGAAATTTATGCTTGAAACAATGGCCAGTGTGGCGGCCGCCAAAAAATACCGGGAGGCCAGAGGACTGAGCTTCCACATCGAGGTGGATGGCGGGATTTATGAAGAAACGGCTGTGACCGCGCGCGATCACGGGGCGAATGTACTGGTGGCGGGCACGGCGGCCTTTGGCGCGCCGGACATGACAGCGGCCGTAAGGGCGCTGCGGGGATAATTCACACTGGGCGAGAAGTCTGTGCCGGGCGCGTGCTTACGAGAGGTCTTTAAAACCGGGCGACGGAGCCACTGAGTGGACACTGATTCAGCTAAAGAATAACTGCCAGACGAGGAGGCAGACGAGGATCGAGAGCAAGGCGATCCCGATTTTCCACCAGATTTTGGCGCTTGGGGACTGGGAGCGACGCCGTGCTTTCCGTGCGGGTTCACCGGCAGGGCGGCGAAAGGCATCGGTGGTTTGGCGGGCGGTGAAGATCGGTTTCGCCTCTGGGTTGTCGGCAATGCGTTGCCAGCGGTTGCTGTTATCGGCCATGAGCGAGAGTTTGAACAAAATTTGGGAGATACGGAAGCAAAATCGTCAAGTCCCTAGAGCTGGGGAATCGTCATCGTCGTCCTCGTCCTCGAGGCCGGTACGCTGGGTTCGTTCCTGCATGGCGCGGAGGAGCGGGGATTCGTCGCCTACGTGATCCCAGACTTTGCGGCTGACGTAGAGTGGGGCTTGGACGCGGAGGGCGAGGGCGAGGCAGTCGCTCGGCCGGGCGTCGATTTCCATGATTTTTCGTTGATGGAGTTCATTGTCGGCGACGAGGATCAGTCGAGCAAAGAAGATGTTGTCGTTGAAGTCATTAATGATGACTCGTTCGACGCGGGCGTCGTAGGCGGCTAGGATACTGACGATCAGGTCGTGGGTTAGCGGTCGTTCTTTGGGGACGCCGTGCATGGCCAGCATCACGGCCATGCCGACCATTTGGTCGATATAAATGACAAAGACCTTTTCGTCATTTCCTAGGAAAATAGCACACCCCCCGCTGGCAGGAATGACGGCTTTGACTTCGACCTGAACAACGGATTGGGACATAGTGGAGGTGGAGGAGAGTAAAAAGTAACGCTGAAGTCTACGGCCGGCCGAGACCGAGGGCAAGGTAATGGCGCGAGACGGCCACGTATTTTTCCGCCCATGTTTTGACTTTGGATTGTTCGTCGAGGGACAGGGTTCGGCGCACCCTCCCTGGGCTGCCGACGACCAGTGAGCCTGGGGGGATTTTGGTGCCTCCGGTGACGAGGGTTCCGGCGCCGATGATGGAGCGGGCACCGATTTCGGCACCATCGAGGATGATGGCCCCCATGCCGACGAGTACTTCATCGTGAATAGTGCAGGCGTGAACGACGGCTTTGTGGCCGATGGTGACTAGTTCCCCAATGACCGCGGGGAAGTCGTCAGCGAGATGGACGACGGCGCCGTCCTGAATGTTGCTGCGCGGGCCGACCAGAATGCGGTTGATGTCGCCGCGCAGGACCGCCTGATACCAAACACTGCTTTCTTCACCCAGCGTCACATCCCCCAGCACATCTGCACTGGGAGCGATAAACACCCCGGTGCCGAGTTGGGGTCGGCGTTGTAAAAATACCGGAGGCTCAGCCGGTGGAATCATCGAAATCATCGGCGAATATGCACAAAAAGGTTCATAGTCTCCTGTAAATTCGAAAATTGTGGATTGACATTTGTGCCCATTCCCATAAAAACGCGAACTATGGTGGTTTTTCCACCGATAAAATCATCATTACATCATGAACAAAGCTGAACTGACAGAAGCCGTGCTGAAAAACCTTGGCAAAGAGACCACGAAGAAAGCCGCGGGGGATGCCTTGGAGGCCGTCATTGCGGCCATCGCCTCGGGCATCAAGAAAGATAAACTTGTGCAAATCATTGGCTTCGGCACTTTTAAAGTGAGCCAGCGGGCGGCGCGCAAAGGGCGTAATCCCAAGACTGGCGAAACCATCAAAATCAAAGCATCCAAGAGCGTGCGTTTCTCGCCGTCCACCGCCTTGAAAGGTAAGTTGTAAGCTCGGCGCGGTCGTTCGTATTTATACGGATGGTTACGTTTCTGCACCTGCTTCTCCTCTCCGGAAGAAGCAGGTAGTTTGGTTCTGTAGAGGCAGACCGCTGGGGCGTGGCCGGCAAGGGCCAGGCGGTGTAGAGGCTTCCCAGATTATTTGTTTTTGATTGATGATTCAGCGGTCATGACTTTCTAGATTATGGTCGCATCAGGGCGGTGAGTTGGGCGAGTAGGGTGGGGCGCGCGGCATCGATGCCTTTGTAGAAAGCGACGTGTTCGGGCATTGATTCGAGGGCGGTTCTCAGGCGTCGGGTGACTTCTGGGAACGGGAGGATTTCCGGCAGGCGCACGCGGCCGACGCGGATTCCGAAGAGCACGTCGTGTGAATCGGGCAGGCGGACGAGCAATTGTTCTTCGTATCGCAGCCAAGTTTCAGCGAGGCGGGCGCTAGCGGTCAGCGGCCGCAGGTTTAGCGACGGGTGATGATTCAGCGCGGAGTCGGCCGATAGCCCCCAGTTATCGCGCAGCCAAACGGCTTCCGGTTTCAGTCGCAGGAGGAACGTTTGGATCTGGCGGCCGAGGGCCTCATTTAATCCGGGTACGGGCGCATGAATTTCTTCGAGGGGTCGGCCGATTTTGTCGGTCAGCGCCCAACCGGATGGGAAACAGACGACCCCCGCGGCGAGGCGGAAAATGTCATCTTCATCGGGGCGGAGGATCATCCAGTCGGGTTCCCATCTGGTGCCGGCGAGCGTGCACCAGGCGGTCAGGCTGCCGGCCGTTTCATCAGCGGGGGGAGGAGGTAGCTCGACAGTGGGTGTGCCGGTGGCGGCGAGCCATTGGTTAACCAGCCGTGCGGTTTTGGTCAGCGCGTCTTGCAGTCCGGGTCGGGCGGCGGCGTACAGGCCGGGCGTGGTGGCCAGCAGACGGCTTCTTTCAGCCATGACGGTGGCGTGGTGGAGGGTGGGACCAAATACGGCGCCCCCCTCACCCGGGCGCAAGGCCATCTGAAACCGAAACCTTCCATCCGTCAATGAGCGCAGCGGATCGGTAGCAGTGATCATGGCATGATCGGGTGAGGGGTCGGGCGTGTATCAGGTTTTCCTTTCGTCTGTCGGCTGGTCGTCGAGCGATGGCTTACTCATTTTATGACATTTTCCGGCGGCGGGGCCGGCGATTTTTCACGACAGGAAGGCGAGAGCGGCTTCCGGGGTGGCTCCGTCGTGAACCACGGCCATGAGTGCTCTGGTGATGCCGCGAGGGTTGGGGTGTTGGATGACATTCCGGCCGTAGACGATGCCGGCGACACCTTGGTCCATGAGGGCTTTCGTACGTTTGAGAATTTCCTCGTCGCTGACCCGTCCGCCGCCGCGCACCAGCACGGGAATACCGCAGGCGACTTCCACGACTCGGTGGTAAAGGGATACGTCGTCCGTCGGGTCCGCCTTGATGATGCTGGCACCGAGTTCGACCGCTTGGCGTACTAGCGGCATGATTTTATTTTCGTCGCCATCGACCATGTACCCGCCGCTTTTTTCATTCGGCTGGAAGACGAGGGGTTCGATCATCATGGGCATGCCGTAACGATCGCATTCAACCTTCAGGCGGCAGATGTTGTCGACGCAATGGTCATGAACGATGGGGGCTCCGGGGATTTGGAAAAGGTTGACGCAGACGCAGGCGGCGTCGTGTTGCACGGCTTGAAGGGCCGCCTCCTCGATCATGCGGCTGAAGGGGGTGGTGGGCAGGGTTTTGCCGTAGATGTTGGCGACGTCGACGCGCAGGACGAGTGATGGTTTCTGGCGTCCGGGCAATTGCTGAAGCAGTCGGGCTTGTCCGGTGGTGAGTTGAATGGCGTCCGGGCCGGCGGCGACGACGGTGCGGACGGCGGCTTCGAGGTTTTCGATGCCGGGCAGGAAGACGTTTTCGTTGAAGAATCCGTGGTCGATGGCGACGTCAAAGCATTTGCCATCGGCACCGAAGAGGCGGTTAAAGCGGGATTGATGAGACATGAATGGAGTTAATCAAGCCGGGGCATGGTAGGTGCGCAAGTAATCACGCAGGGCATCGGTCCATGGTCGTGGCGGGGTGCCCAGCAGGCCGGTTAATTTTTGATGATCCATGGTGGTGTGGATGGGGCGTGTTGCCTTGAAGGCGGTCATGGTGGCAAGTGGGCGTCCCTCGACGTGGCGGGTGCGCAGGCGGATGCCGAGTGTGGCTGCCAGATCGAGCGTGGTTTGACCATATGTTTGCCATGAGACCGGGGCGCCCGCCTGACAGAAATTGACGATGCCCCCGGTCGTGCGGTGGGGGCCATCGACAAATGGTTCGAGCCACTGGCAGAGATCGAGCGCACTGGTGGGCATAGAAAATTTGTCATCGACGGCGGACAAGGCGGCGCCCGTTTTGGCTTGTTCGATCATCTGATCGGGAAACGACGGGCGGTCGGGGCCGAAGACCCAGCTGACGCGGGCGATCAGGGCGGCTCCTTGGGTGGCGGCCAGCACTTGGTGTTCTCCCTCGGCTTTGGTGCGGGCGTACACACTGACGGGCGCTGGGAGCTCGGTCTCCTTTCTGGGGCCGAGGGCCGTACCGTCATACACGTAGTCGGTGCTGAAGTGAATCAGGCGTGCGCCTCGGTCCGCGCAGACGGCAGCCACAAGGGCGGGTCCCGTCACATTGGCGGCCTGCGCTTCGTCGGGATGATCCTCGGCATAGTCCAGCGAGGTGAGGGCCGCGGGCAGAAGGACCGTATCAAACGCCAGTGGCATCAAACGATCGCGGATGATCTCCGGTCTCGTCAAATCCAGCGCCTTGCGGTCAAAGCCCATGACGGCATGACCGGCAAGACGGAAATGGCGGGCGAGGGCCCCACCGACTCGTCCGCCCGTTCCAATAATCACGACGCGCATAAAGGTCAGGTGTGGCCTGCTCTGGCTGCTGTCAAGTATTCCGGTCGAGAGCGTGGCTCCAGAAATCGGCGCCTTCATGGGCCGGGCAGCTGGTCGCTGGTCCGCCAGCAGTTGGTAGCGCCTGTCTCGCGCGTGCCTTCAGTTGGCGGGCGGGCCTTTAAATAAAAAGCCGTGAGGCAGCAGGCGATCCACATCGAAGACGTCGGCGCCCGGGTGCGGGCCGCCTGTGTCGAGAAAGATCAATGTTTCTGGCGTGCTAAATTCACGGATCACTTGGCGGCACGAGCCGCAGGGAGAGCGGTCTCGAATCGGGGTGGCCGGGGTGGTGGCGGCGCAGGAAACGGCCAGATACCGCAGTTTTCTGAACCCTTGAGCGGCCGCGAAATAGAGTGCGGTGCGCTCGGCGCATTGGGTCAGGCTGAGTGAGCTGTTCTCGACATTGGCGCCGGTGATGACGGTGTGATCAGGATCATCGGCCATGATGAGGGCGGCGCCGACGTGAAAATGAGAGAACGGGGCGCAGGCGAGGGTGGCGGCGTGGCGCGCCTTGGCGAGCAGATTGTTGATGAGGTCGAGATCGACCCAGACGGTGCGCTCCGGGATTTCCACTCGAGTCGGCACGAGCGTGGTGGGGGCCGGATCTGGAACGGTGGTAGGGGCCGGGGAGGTCCAGGCTGGTAGAACGAGCGGAGTGAGCGGCGCAGCCATGGTCACTCATTGAAGCCGAGGGTGGCCGGACGGCAAGTCAAGAGGCAGCGTCCACCCGGCGGGGCTGGCGGGTAGAGCGTGGTGAAGGCGCGGCGCTGGGGGCGCGGTCTAAAAAAGTAGCTAGCGAACGTCTGATTCTTCCAGATTAAGGGCGTCTTCCGGTTCCAGCAGGCGTTCGGCTTCGTCGAGCAGCGCGAGTTCAGCGATCAATGTTTCTATGATTTCGCCGGCCCCGTCGGAGGCCGCTCGTGCCAGTGCGATTGCCGAGTGGAACCCCGGGGAGGGAAGAGTCGCGGTAAAATCGAGAGAACCATCCTGCCGTCTTCATCGCCATGGCGCCAACCCCGTGAAGTGAGCCATGATGGCGGCAATCACAAAGGCGACGGTCACAACCAACAGCAGCAGGCGCCCCACGCCCGGCCCCTGCGCGCGCCCGTCCGGACCGGAAAAATCAAATCCGGCCGGAGGCTCCGGCGCGCCTTCGGTGTTGTCCTGCGAGTCACTCGTCCAGCCTCCAAAAAGCGCGCCAATCGGGGGATCATCTTCTGGCGGGTCTTCCTGTCTCGCATGCCACTCCGGCGATGGTGCGTTCGGCTCGACCGCTGATGCCACGGCAAGAAAGGCCGGTGCTGAGGTCGACCTCAGCAGGACTTCGGCAAATCCTGCAGCTTCCGTTTCCAATTCATCTTCATCGCTTTCTATATCATGATGAAGATTAGGCCAGAGGAAACCTGGCTCCGCCCCGAGCCCCTCCGGTTTCTCCGTTGCTGGTGCCACCCACATCATTTCTCCAGCTCTAGGCCGTTCATCAGCCCCCGTCGATGCGGCCGATACTCCCGAAGCAGACTCGTGCCCACCGGATGCGGGTTGGGGTGAAGGCTCGGATACAGGCTCGGCTGTGGGCTCGGCTGTGGGTTCGGTGTGGATGCTCTTTTTACGGGACGACGAAGCAGGGCGAGCGGGTTTGGGAGTGCTGGCCGGGCGTCGTGGTTTTGCTTTTTTGGGGGTGAGAGGGGTGGGTGTGGAAGGCTGTAGTGGGTCCAGCAGTGGGCTGAGGGCTTGGAGGAATGATGATGTCGTTTGATCTGGTGAGCCGGACAATATGGAATGGACGAGCGGGGCGAGGGTGGCTGGCACGGCGCGGGGGCCGCCGCAAAGCCAAGTAAAAAGGGCAGCATAATCGGCGGCGTCCGGGATGCCCATTCCGGGGGGCAAGGTGCCAGTGGTGATGCCGGGGAGCAGGGGAATTGGGTCCAGCAGGCGATCGCGCAGAAATCGTTGGGGCTGCGCGAATTGGGTGGTAATAGGATGGGCGCGCAGTTGGATTTTAAAAGCGGGCCAGAGGTGGATCGGCTGGCTGGCGAGTTCATCATCGCCGGGGGGAGGGGAGGAGGAAAAGTAAATGAACGTCTGTTGCGGGCAGAGGGCGACGGGATAGAGCCCGAGGGTTGTGATGGCCTGAACGGCTTCGTCGCAGGCGTGGAGGAGGAGGGCGGCTTCGGCGGCGGTGAGGGCGGAGCGCAGGTGGCGGACGCGGTACAGGCTGAGCGCGGGCGGGCCGTCTTCGAGGAACCAGGTGGGATCGTCTTGAGCGGAGATTTCCCGCACACGAAGGAGATGTGGGCTGGGTGGTCCGGCGGCGGCTGCGCGAAGCAGGGGGAG
>JALRGB010000487.1 GCA_023253575.1 Verrucomicrobiales bacterium | reverse complement strand
GGTGTGCGTAAAGGGTATATCCATGGCGCCACCGACGAGTTCGGCTTCAAAGCGGTCGAGAAACCTGTGCACCCCCACGACTTGCACGCCACGATCCTCAAATTGCTCGGGTTCGACCACGAGCAGTTCACTTATAATTATGCCGGGCTCGATTTCCGCCTAACCGGCCTCGAAGGGGCTAGCATTGTGGATGATTTGATTGCCTGACCGGCGGGCAGGCGCGACAATCGAGCGGATGGCTAGTGGCCGACGCGGCAGCGCGGTCGCCTCCCTGTTGGATTTGAGGCCTGCCGCGCCCTGTTTCGCCCATGGAACGTGAAATCCCCCTGCTTTCAGGATTACTGACCGGCGGCGGCTCGTTTCTTTTTGATGTAGGTGCGGGCGGAGGCGACCAGTAAGCTGCAGGCGTGCAGGCAGAGGACCGGCATTTCGTCGGGGGCCGGCTCGAGGTTGGTTTTTTCTGGTGGCAGGGTGTCGAAGGGCACGCCGGCGGCGACGGGCCAGGCGATGCGGCGGCGGCAGTTAGTGGCGTAGGCGCAGTTGTCGGCGACGACGGCACGGCAATCGTCTTCATCGAGCAGGCCGGTAATCCGGTACATACCGGTTTGGCGGGCGAAGGTTTCGCGGATGGGGGAGGGGGTGGCTCGACCTTGGGTGAAGGCGACCCAGTTGCCGAGGGCGGCGGGGTAAAAGAAATCCAGGGCGTCGCGAAGGGCGGCGGTGGTGTCGAGGGTCAGGCGCCAGCCGTGGACGAGATTGGGGGCTCCTTTGAGCGGGCGGTATTGACCGGCGGCGTCGTATTTGGAGATTTCGCGAGCGGCTTCTGGGGTTTTGTGAGCCGTCAAGCTGGAGGCGGGGGATTCGGCGTCGTCGACGTGCCGGACTTCCCATCCTTCTCCGCACGGCAGGATGACGATTTCGCCAATGCGGCGACCGCCTTGCGCGAGCCAGTCGGCCAGTTCTTCGGTCAGTGATTTGGGGTGAAGGGTCATGGGGATTAGGCGGCGGGGGAGGTTGATTCTTGAGGAGCGGCGGCGACTTGGTCCATGATGACATCGGCCATCAATTCATCGGTGCCGATGGCGGCGGAGTAGAACAGCTGGCGGCCGCGCAAGGCGTAGGGATTGCGCCGAAAGACTTCGCCTTGATTGGCACTGATTGCTCCCGGACTGTTTTCCGTGAGCCCGAGCAGGACGGGAATGTCTTCGTAACTGTGCAGGCCGTCGGCAATGAAAAACGGCACGACCACCACATTCGGGGCCGTCGTGAGTTCGTCCCAGCGCGCGATCAGTGGCTCCTCTTCCATATAAGCATCAACAACTTCTCCAAATCCAGCACCGCTGGCGCGAATGAGCTCGACCTGCGACTTGATGGCTGCGGTGGAATTTTCGTTCAAGCTCGTGCCATGTCCGACGATGACGAGGGAAATCTCGGAAGGCGGGACGCCTGGGGCAATTTCCGCCGCGCGTTTGAGCAGCAGCCGGGTCATCGAAGGATGAATGCCCACTGGGTCGCAATAACGGATGGTGCGACCACCCGCATGAGTGACCGGGCCCTGCAATTCCAACTCCCGGGGCAGCACGTCCCGCGTAAAATATCCTTCGCTGATAAAATTAGGGACCACAAAAACGTGGTCCGAGTCAATCATGTGCATCACTTCGCGGAAGCCAGGCTCCTCCTTCCAGAATGCGCACTGCACCTCGCGGAAAAGCCCCCGGCGTCGCAACTCGTCCGCATGCTGCCACGTGGGCGTGGACGAATCTGGGTTTTGCGTGGAACCGTGCCCCAGAATGACAAGCGCGGCATCGCGCCAAGTCGATGAAGAAACAGATGAATCAGCCATGCGATCGATTACGCCGCCCAGCCATCCCCGGCAACTGCCTGTTCGCTGATGGTTGTTTTAAGTGGTTGTGGACTGGGCGGACGTGCGGTGGCCTGGGGCGGTCGGCTCGGGGGCGGCGTGATCAGCCATACGCTTTGGCGGCGGATAGAAAAACCACACTGGGGTGGGGACGCTAGCGTAGGGCGTAAGACGGGTTGAAAAATGCTTAACCCTTTAATCTTCATGTTTTTCTCTATTATTTGAGGTGGAGAGGGGCTGCGCTTGTGAAATTTTTCACAAATTCCCCTTGCAGGGAAATTCGCTGTTCGCTAACAATTGTCTTCCCGCCGACGGCATGTCGGTGCATGCTGAAAGTTCTACTTTTGGCTGTGTTTTGATTCCTCTTTTTTTGCTGCAATGCTTTCCTTCACTTCAGCCGCCGCATTTTCCGTGCCGTCACCATTGCTGGGTGCCGTTTCGCTGACGGCTGAGCCCGTTTTCGGACCAGTGACCAACTCGATTGTCATGGCCGTCATCGTGTGTTCGGTCATCATTTGGTTTGTTCGAGGGGCCATGAAGAACCCGCAGTTGGTTCCGGACGGTCGCCAGAATTTCGTTGAGTTGGTTGTCGAGTTTCTGTTTAACCAGACCGAAGCCATCGTGGGCAAAAAAGTTGCTCCTCGCGCGTTTCCGTTGTTGGCGACAATTTTTGTTTTTGTGCTGGTGAACAACTATTTCGGTTTGCTGCCCGGAGTGGGCACCATCGGCTGGAATGCGGAGCACCATGGCGCGCACGCGGTGGCGGAACACGTGGCTTCGGGTGATTCCGGCCACGGTGAGCATTCAGCGCAGGCTGGCCACGGTGAGAATGCGGCGCACGCCGCTCACGGAGATACTGTGGCGCATGCGGCTCACGGTCAAACTGCTGCGCATGCTGAAGAAGGCGAACATGAATCGCACTTAACGCCATGGTTTCGTCCTGGCTCGGCGGATTTGAATTTTACGTTGGCGCTCGCGTTCGTCTTTATGATTTTGTGGATGTTCCTGACGATTCGGGAGTTGGGGATTTGGGGATTTGTGCTTCATACTTTCGGGCCGAAGGGTGGTCTGACTGGATTCATGAAGTATGCGTTGGTGCCGATTTTCTTTTTTGTTGGGTTGATTGAGGTAGTTTCTATTGCCTTCCGTCCGGTGTCCCTTTCCCTGCGATTGTTCGGCAATATTTTTGCTGGCGAGACGTTGTTGCATGCCATGGGTGCCTTGTTGGGGAGTTTGGGGGCGCCGAAGTGGCTAGATTTCCTGGGTAAAATCCTTCTGCCGCTGCCATTTTATTTCCTTGAGTTGTTGGTCGGTATTCTGCAGGCCACTGTTTTCACATTGTTGTGCGCGGTGTATATCCAGCTTTCTACGACGCACGAAGACCATGGCGAGGGGCACCATGATGAAACCGGCCCGGATGGTCACCCTGTTTCTCACTAGAATTAATTTAATCGCCGGGACCGTGGCCTGACTGCGGGCGGCGATTGTAACACCAAAAAACCAGCAAGTACTCACTACTACTAATCTATGATTACCGAACTACTCACCACCCTGCAAGCCGCCGCCGCCCCCTCTGTTGAAATCGCTCAGGCGAGCAGCCTGAACGGCTCGTTCACCTTGGGTGTGGCCGGCGCTGGCGCGGGCATCGGCATTGGACTGATCGGATTTGCTGCCGCTCAGGCGGTGGGCCGCAATCCCGGCGCTTTCGGCAACATCTTGACCATTTCCATTATCGGAATGGCGTTGGCGGAAGCTATCGCCATTTACGCTCTGGTTCTCGCCTTCGCTCAAGGCCGTTAATCCCGGATCAGGCTTTTTCATCATGGGGCCGGGGGATGAGACCTCTGGTTTTTTCCTGGCCCCACTTTCTTCTCTTCGTCCTCATTTAACCGCTTTTTTACCACCGCCACCATGGCCGACATTCTCGACAAATTCAAAATCGAAGGACCGAGCTTCATCGCCCAGTGCGTGATTCTTTTGGTTGTTTTCGCGGTGCTGAATAAGTTTGCGTTCGGGCCGGTGATGCAGCTCCTTTTGGAGCGTCGCCAGCGCATTGAGGATGCGGAAGCTAATTTTGCGCAGAGCAAAGCGAATTTGGCCAATGCGGAAGGGCAGGCCCGCGAAGTTGTAGAGGCTGCCAACGCTAAAGCCGCAGGCATGATTAAAGAGGCGACGGAAGTGGCAGCGGCCACGGCCGAGAAGAAGCGTCAAGAAGCCATTGCTGAAGCGGCTTCGATCATTGCTAAGGGACGGGAAGCCACCGTCATCGAGCGAGACCAAGTTTTCGCTACCCTCAAGCGCGACTTTGGCCGTCTTGTTGTGGAAACCACGGGTAAAGTCACTGGTAAGGTGCTGAGCCCAGATGATCACGCCCGCATCAATCAGGAAGCGGTCACCCAGATTTCCCGCTAAGTCTTCGGACTGCCACCGACCCGCACCCACCGATGAAAGTCAAAAAGGAAGCCCTTCGCGCCGCCCGGCTGCTGCTCAAGGCGTCCATGCCTGGTGGGCGTGTCGACACCGCGCGCGCCTCGGAATTGACCCGCCGCATTGTCGCTGAAAAGCCCCGGAATGCTCTGCAAATTCTTGAGTCGTTTCGCCGGTTGCTGCGCCTTGAACTCGACAAACGCCATGCTGTCATCGAAAGCGCTACGCCGTTGGATGACGCGGCTCGGGCCCGCGTGCTCTCTGAACTGACCTCCAAATTCGGTGCTGATCTCACTTCCGAATTTAAACTGACTCCCGACCTCGTCGGGGGACTGCGCATCAAACTTGGTTCGACCATCTGGGATGGCAGCATCCGGACCCGCCTCGAATCCCTTCGAACTGCCCTCGGCGTCTAATCGCCCCCTTTACGCTTCTTACACCCTACTTTTTACGTTTTCCCTGTCATGAGCAACATCCTGCAAGAACTCGAAAGCAGCATCGCCGGCCTCAAGTCGTCGGTCTCCACCTCCAACATCGGCGTGGTCCGTGAAATCGGTGACGGCGCCGCCAAAGTGGAAGGCCTCTCCCAGGTCATGCTCAATGAGATGATCGACTTCGGCGGGGGCCTCTTCGGCCTGGCCCTTAACTTGGAAGAAACCGAGGTGGGCGTGGTGCTGCTCGGAGCGGGCGAACACATCAAGGCCGGCAGTGAAGTCAAGGCGACCGGCCGGTTGTTGTCGGTACCAGTCGGCAAAAGCCTGCTCGGACGCGTGGTCAACACCCTTGGCGAGCCGATCGATGGTAAGGGCCCCGTCGTAGGTGAAGCCCAATATCCCGTCGAAAAGCTGGCGCCGGGAATCATTACTCGTAAATCGGTTTCGGTGCCGGTGCAGACTGGCATCATGGCGATTGACGCCATGATTCCGATTGGCCGGGGTCAGCGCGAGTTGATCATTGGCGACCGCTCGACGGGCAAGACCACGATTGCGGTGGACACTATTATTTCGCAGGCTAAGCAAAATAAGGCAGCGGAGCAGGGCAAGCTGAAAGGCCACAAGCCGGTGTATTGTATCTATGTCGCCATCGGGCAGAAACAGTCGAACGTGGCCCGCGTGGTCAAGACGCTCGAAGATGCGGGGGCGATGGAATACACGGTCATTGTCAGCGCTTCCGCTTCAGATTCGGCGGTCAACCAGTATTTGGCTCCGTACGCGGGTGCGGCCATTGGTGAATGGTTCATGGATCAGGGCCAGGATGCCTTGATTGTGTTTGACGATCTTTCCAAGCAGGCGGTTGCGTATCGTCAAGTTTCCTTGATTTTGAAGCGCCCTTCCGGACGCGAAGCTTATCCTGGCGATGTGTTTTACCTCCACAGCCGGTTGCTTGAGCGTTCCGCGCGGGTCAATGAAAACTACGGTGGCGGTTCCCTGACCGCGCTTCCAATCATTGAAACACAAGCGGGTGACGTTTCGGCGTACATTCCTACCAACGTGATTTCGATCACTGACGGTCAGATCTTCCTCGAAACCGATCTGTTCTATCAGGGGATTCGTCCGGCGATTTCGGTGGGTCTTTCTGTCTCCCGTGTCGGATCCGCCGCTCAGACGAAGGCCATCAAAAAAGTTTCTGGTACGACCAAGCTGGACTTGGCCCAGTTCCGCGAATTGGCGGCCTTCGCTCAATTCGGCTCCGATCTTGATGCGGCTACCAAGGCCAAACTCGATCGCGGTGCGCGGATTGTCGAACTCTTCAAGCAGCAGCAATATTTGCCGAAGAGCCTGCCGATCATGGTTGCTTCGTTGTATGCCATGCAAAAAGGATATTTTGACGATGTAGCGGTGGACCGTATTCGCGAATGTCAGGCGAAACTGGAGGAGTATTTGACGACCCGCAAAGAATCGCTGCTCGACACCATTGCCAACGATCAGTCGCTCGACAACGCTGAAGAAAACTTGAAGGCCGCCCTCAGCGATTTCAAGACGACCTGGAAATAACCCTCATGGCGAGCATTAGTCGTTTTTCAGTCTATGAGTTTTGTTTCCTCTTGGGGCGGGCTCACCTGAAAATGATCTTTGACGACCGCAACCTGAATCCTGTCTGACATGCCCTCAACTCGTGACATCCGCCGACGCATCAAGTCGGTCAAGAACACGTCGCAAATCACCAAGGCGATGCAGCTGGTGGCTGCCGCCAAGATGAAGAAGGCGCAGGACGTGGCCACCAGTGGCCGTCCTTATGCCGACCTCTTGAATCAGGTTCTGGTCAGCTTGAAAGGGCGCGCTGAGGAGTCATCGCATCCGTTCTTCGAGGCTGGCCAAGGCAACAAGACCCTCGTGGTTGTTATTGCCACGGATAAAGGTCTTTGTGGCGCGCTGAATACCAACTTGTTGAAAAAGATCAATCAGTCGCTGCCGGATGGCGATTATGATTTTGTCACGGTCGGCCGCAAGGCGTCGCAGGGACTGGCTCGTTTGAAGAAAAACTTGGTCGCTGATTTCACTATTAAGGATCCGGCCAAGTTTATTGAGATGCGCACGGTCGGTCGCTATGTACAGGACCGATTCCTCACGGGTGAGTACAAGGCCGTTCTGGTCGCCTTCAACAATTTCGTAAATACCGTGACGCAAGTCCCGACGATCGAGCAGTTGCTGCCCGTCAATGCGGTCAAGTTGGGCGGGAAAAAGTCATTTGAAGGAATGGGAGCTGCCTTAGAAGTGGCTGAAACGGCTGCTCCTACAATTGAATATGCTTTTGAGCCTGGTCCGGCCGTGGTTTTTGAGCGCACTCTTCCGCAATACGTCAATCTCACGCTGTTTCAAATGCTGCTGGAAGCTCGCGCTTCCGAGCATTCAAGCCGGATGGTGGCCATGAAAAATGCCACGGATAATGCGAAGCAAATGCTTAAGGACTTGAGCCTTGAGTATAATAAATTGCGTCAGGCTTCCATCACCAACGAACTCCTCGAAATCACCACCGCCAAGATGGCGCTTGAGTAATCTTGAAGGTGGCGCGGTTTTCCCGGGGCCACCGGATGACCGAATCACCATCGCCCGCTTCCCAAGCCGCCTTTTCCGC
>JALRGB010000428.1 GCA_023253575.1 Verrucomicrobiales bacterium | reverse complement strand
GTCACTTTCAGAAAATCTCGGCGCAACAATGCGGAATGGTCAGCGATATCGTGGGTGGTCATAAGATCAGAATCCGATTATACGATAAATTTAGTTAAGTTTTGTTCAATTTTTAAAACTACCAACCTTCCGCCAGGCCGCGACCGCCTTCGGGGCCACTGAGGCTGATCCGCTAGGGGCTCTGTCGCCCGTTCCTGCTTGCCTCGGTCGATTTTACCCGCCAGCCTTTGATATGGTGTTTCGTTGTTGTGCGCGGCCGGATCGGGAAAATCGACCGAACTGCCTTCGTCCTTGGTTTCTGGCGTCCCGTCCCAAGACGCTGCCCGCGGCCGTCGTTCCGGTCTGGGCGGGGTCGGTGCTGGCTTGGAATCTAACCGGGACATGGTCGCCCGTGTTGACCTTGTGTGCCTTACTCAGCGCCATACTCATCCAAGTGGCCACCAACTTTTTTAATGATGCGCTCGATTTCAAGAAAGGGGCTGATACGGCAGCGCGTTTAGGTCCGGTCCGGGTGACGGCCAGCGGTTTGCTCACGCCGCGCCGTGTGGTCATTATGGGCGTCGTCATGCTAGCGCTGGCCTGCGCTGTCGCCCTACCGCTCATTCAGGCCCGGGGCTGGCCGATGCTCGCCATCGGCTTGCCATCACTTTATTTCGCGTGGGGCTATACGGGTGGCCCGGTTCCTCTCGCCTACCGCGGATTAGGCGAACTCTTTGTGCTGCTCTTTTTCGGGCTAGTGGCGGTGGCTGGAACGGTATTTGTGAATTCAGGGCAGTGGTTTTGGCCGCAGTCCCTGCTGCTAGGTTTTCAGGTCGGGTGTTTATCGACGGCCTTAATTGCCATCAACAACTTGCGCGATCGGGAAGAGGATGCCGGCACTGGCAAGCGCACGCTGGCGGTGCGGTTTGGAGTCGCCTGGGCCAAACGTGAGATCATGTGGCTGTGTTATGCTCCATGGATCATCGGCGCACTCTGCTGGAACTACCTCGATTCCAACGTCACTTATTGGATCGCCCCCGGCGTGATTTTCGCCCTACTCGCAGTCGTCAGCCCGGTCCTGCGCACCCCCCCGTCGGCGCGCTACAATCGCATTCTGGCCTTCGCCGGAGCCCAGTTGATTTTATTCGCACTCCTCTTCACCTTCGGTTCGCTCGCTGATCGCTACTGGAAATAACCGCCACCCCCACTCTCCAGCTCCATCCCCCGCCCCGAGCCCAGACCCCCACTTTTCCCATGCTGCACCTTCACGAACCGATCTTCATCCATCGTTACTCGCTGCGCTCCAAACACCCACTGAATGCCGTCACCCCGCGCCGGGAATACGAAGGCGCTATCGTCAAAATCGGCCAAGGCCACGGCTGCCTCCACCCATGGCCCGAACTCGGTGACCTGCCGCTCGACCGCCAACTCTCCATCCTCGCGAAAGGCGGCTTCACCGGCATGATCGAACGGCTGCGCATCTGCTGCAAATTGGATGCCGCCGCCCGCAGCCTCGGACGAAGCGAGTTCGTCGACTTCACCATTCCGCCGAGTCACCGCTACGGCGAAAACGACCCCGGCGTCGTCAAAGTGAAATGCGGACCGAACGTGGCCGAGGAAGCGGCCCGCCTCAAAAATTTCGCCGCTTCCCAGCTCCGCCTCGACTTTAACGCCTGTCTCACGCCAGAGAGTTTTCGCGAATTCCTGCGGCAGCTCGATGACGCCACCGCCGCCCGCATTGATTTTGTCGAAGACCCGTTTGATGCGCCTTTTTACATCTGGGAAAAGGCGCAGCGCGCGGCCCCATTCGCTCTGGCCAGCGACCGGGTGCCAGTGCCAGCCCAAGTCGAAATCATCAAACCTGCCCTGCACACCATGCAGAAACGCCGGCATCGAGCCGTCATCACTAGCTCGATGGATCATCCCATCGGCCAGCTCTTTGCCGCCCGCGAAGCCGCCGCTTATTACAATGCCCATCCAGCCGCCACCGAAATCTGCGGACTCGCATCTCACGTGCTGTATGAACCGGATCCATTCATCGAACGCATGCACTGCGACGCTGAAAACCGACTGGTATTTCCTGGCGGTACCGGGTTTGGATTTGATGACCTGCTCGAGGCTTTACCGTGGCAGCGCCTGTTTTAGACCCCGGCCAAACCCGCTTCTGGGAAAGCCGGGAATCGGTCGTGCTGTACAACCCCCGCGATGCGGCCACCACTTCGGCGGCCACCGCCCTGCGGTCGGCTCTCGACTTAGCTCCAGTCACCGCGGCCGACGCCGGTGCCGACGACGGCGGCGAGACTGAGGAGGGACTGATTTAT
>JALRGB010000359.1 GCA_023253575.1 Verrucomicrobiales bacterium | reverse complement strand
GGCGCGCCACATGCCCGGACCGCCCATTCTCTGGGTGGTGTGGCATAATCGTATCGGGATGGCCCCGCAAATGTATTGGAAATGGTTTCGCCGGCAACCCGTAGCCGTCTTGACCAGCGCCAGCCAGGACGGCAGCATTCTGGCGGAAACCTGTCGTCACTTTACCATGGAAGCCGCTCGGGGCAGCAGCTCACGCCGAGGGGCGGCCGCCCTGCGCGAATGCCTAACGTTTTTAAAAAATGGTCGGGACGTCTGCATCACCCCGGATGGACCGCGCGGACCACGCTACGAGCTGCAGCCAGGCATCATGCGGCTAGCCTCCCACACCGGAGTTCCCCTGCTGCCGCTCCACTTGCGCCCCGCCCGCGCCTGGCGGCTCAAATCATGGGATGGCTTTCTCATTCCATGGCCGTTCACCCGCATCGATGTCATCCTCGACCCTCCCTGCTACGTCTCAAAAACCACCGATCCCCAGATTATGGAAAGTGAACGCCTTCTACTCCAAACAAGGATGAAGGCCGGGGCGGATGATTACCCTTGAGGCACAAAACAAGATAGCCGCTCTCAAGACGCCTGACGTGACCCCAGAAAACAAGCGCCTCGAGGATCGAACTGCCCGAATTCGACTGACCCGACTGAAATACTACACGTCCAAATTCTTGACGTTCAAAGCATTGTCTTCAATAAACTGGCGGCGCGGTTCCACCACATCACCCATCAAAATGGTGAAGATCTGATCGGCCTCGACCATGTTTTCTTCATTCATTTTTACCTGAAGAAGGCGGCGAGTCGCAGGATCCATGGTCGTATCAAAGAGTTGAGCCGCATTCATTTCTCCCAGACCTTTGAAGCGCTTCACTTCCACGCCATTGCGACCAATCTCGAGCACTTTTTCCAGGATTTCGGGCACACTTCGGAGCTGATGGGTATGTTTGGCCTCGATCAACTCAAAGAGCGGTTGGTCTCGGGCACTGAAATGATCGAGATGTAGACCTGCCTCATGCAATCGGGAAAGCAGTTTACCGATCGATTTAGCTTCGTGGATATCGATCAGGCGCGCGCGTCGGCTAGGCCCTTTTCGTTCGGGAGCGGCGGGAGCGGCTAATTCAGCGGGGGCTGGTGACTCGCCCTCGACCAACTCCACGGCCGGCACCGAAGGGCCGTCCAGCAGCGCGAGGTCATTATTGGCCAGATAGAACTCATGCAGGGCTTTTTCGTCGAGGAAATACTGGATACTCTCCTCATTTCCCGAGCGGATTTTCATCAGATATTCTGGCAAGGCACCGGTCGTGCCGTCGCGCAGCGAGAGGTAAGTCTCAAAATCTCCGCCATTGCGCCGAATAACCTCGCTGAAACGATGCAGGCGGCTGAGCAATTCCAAGATATTTTTCAGTTCCTCGCTGCCGAAACTGCGATCTTCTCCGATGGCACGCAATCTCACTTCCTCGGCGGCTAGCTCGATCAGAATTTTATTCAAAGCCTCGTCATCCTGAACGTATTCCTCACGTTTCTTGCGCTTGACTTGGTAGAGCGGTGGCTGCGCAATGTAGACGTAGCCAGCTTTGACTAGCGCCGGCATCTGGCGGCAAAAAAACGTCAGCAACAATGTGCGGATATGGCTCCCGTCGACATCCGCGTCGGTCATGATGACGATGCGGTGGTAGCGAGCACGCGAGAGATCAAAACTCCCCACCTCATCACCAGAGCCGATGCCGGTGCCCAGCGCCGTAATCAGCGTTTGAATTTCCTTGTTGGCGAGCACTTTGTCGAGCCGAGCTTTCTCAACGTTGATGATCTTGCCCTTGATCGGCAAAATAGCCTGAGTGCGACGGTCCCGTCCCTGTTTGGCCGAGCCGCCGGCGGAATCACCCTCGACAATAAAGATCTCGCAGGCTGACGCGTCACGTTCCGAGCAGTCAGCCAGTTTTCCTGGCAATCCACTGCCGAACATAGCGCTTTTGCGCACGGTTTCCCGCGCCTTACGAGCCGCTTCGCGAGCGCGAGCCGCGGTCAGGGTGCGCTCAACGATTTTGCGGGCGACAACAGGGTTTTCCTCAAAGAACTGGCTCAGTCCTTCATAGGTGACAGAGCCAACGACTGGCTCGATCTCCGTATTGACCAGTTTGACCTTCGTCTGGGATTCAAAGCGAGGGTTGGGTAGTTTGACGCTGAGAATGCAAATAATGCCTTCCCGGCAATCCTCGCCGGAAAGCGCCGGATCCTTGTCTTTCAGGATCTTGTTGCTTTTAGCGTACTGATTAATAGCCCGGGTCAACGCCCCGCGGAAACCAGTGGCATGGGTCCCTCCATCTGGATTCGGTATGTTGTTGGCAAAACACAACAGCTGCTCCTGATAGCTGTCGTTGTATTGCAACACCAGATCGACAAAAACATCCTCCTCCGTCGGACGACCATCCACATCGATGATCACCGGACGCTTTCCTCGCAACACCACTGGCTCGGGATGCAGTAAGTCCTTGTTCTCACCCAGCTGGCGGACGAATTCGACAATCCCTTGCTGATAGAAAAATGTCTCAGTGCGCAGCACATCCCCTCTCTCATCAGTCAGCGTAATAGTCAGACCAGGATTAAGAAAAGCGAGTTCACGAAGTCGCTTGGCAAGAATATCGAACTTGAACTCGGTGGTGATGGAAAAGATCGTCGAGTCGGGGAAGAACGTGATCAGGGTGCCCGTCTCATTTGGATTATCGAGCTTGCCGACGACGGACAATTTTTCCGTGGTTTTGCCGCGTTCAAAGCTGATCGAATAAATCTTACCATCCCGCCGGACCTCGGCTTTGAACCAGTCAGACAGGGCGTTGACGCATTTGGCTCCAACCCCGTGCAAACCACCGGAATATTTGTATGCCCCCTGTCCGAATTTGCCGCCGGCGTGAAGATTGGTCAGGACCAGCTCGATGGCGGGAATCCCGAATTTTTTATGCGTGTCGACCGGAATGCCACGCCCATCATCCCGCACCGAGCAGGATCCATCGAGGTGGATGATGACGTTGATGGCTTGGCAATAACCGGCCAAGTGTTCATCGATGGAATTGTCCAGCACCTCAAAAACGCAGTGATGCAAACCACGTTCATCAGGATCGCCAATATACATCCCGGGCCGCTTCCGCACGGCCTCGAGACCCTCAAGTTTGTCAATCTGCTCGGAACCATATGACTGGTTAGCCGCCACATTGGTGGACATTGAGTTTTCGTCAGGCAAAGGAGTGGAGTCAGACATGAAGGAACAAGGATTATCACCCGTCACGCACACGAGTGTACATAAAGTGGCGAGACAGGGCCGTAGCGCAAGAGAAACGGCCTTCCAACCGCAGGATGGACAACCGGCGACCTACGAAAAACCCCAAGCCTAAAATCACAGACTCACTGGTTTGACAAAGAGAGCCGCGCCGCCATACTCGGCTCGTGCTCAAGCAAATCATCGGACAAAAACCAGCCCCGGCTCCGCCCGCTCCGCAGGCGCCGCCAGCCCCCTCCGCCCCGGTTAGCCCTGTGGCGCACGCCCATAACTATCCAGCGGCACCAATTCCACTCCCAAAACCACCCACTACTTCATCAGCGACAACACGGATCATGAGTTCCAGCAAGAACATTCTCAGCAGCGACGTCGAAATTAAAGGCTCGCTCAAATTCAGCAACGACCTGATCATCGACGGAAAAATCGAAGGTGAAGTCACCTCTGACGGCTCCCTCACCATCGGCGAAAACGCCTTTGTCAGCGGCGAGGTCCGGACTAAGTCCGTCGTCGTCTTCGGCAAAGTGCAAGGCAATATCACCGTCACTGACCGCTGCGAACTGAAAGCGAATGCTGTTCTGGAGGGCGACATCATCGCTGGCACCATGGCTATAGAGGAAGGGGCCACCTTCATGGGGAAATCGTCCGTGGGAGCCGGAGCCAAAGCGCTCGCCGCCAAATCGGTCCCAAGCTCGTCCAAATCCGGCTCATAAGGCCCGATCCGCCGCGCACATCGCGGTTACCTCTCACCATCCAGCTCCCTCTACACGGAGGAGCTGGATTTTTTTTGCCTCCACCCAGGCCCATCGCATCTCCCATACCCCAAAAGTGTCTGACCCCAAAAGTGTCTGACCCTAAAAATGGCGGTTAAAAACCAAGCGGAACGAAATTGTGGCGCTAATGGCTGGAATTCGCATCGTCCCAGACGGGCTGAGGGATCGACGGGCACTTTTGGCTGGCAGGAGAATGAAAACAGGCAAAAAAAATCCCCACTGCCATGGGCAAGTGGGGATCCAAGAATGAGATGAGAGCTGGTATCGACTGAACTATCGGGAGTACAACTCAACGATCAGCTGTTCATTGACGATTGGGCTGATTTCGTCCTTGGTAGGAACGCGGGACATGGTGCCGGTGAGCTTATCTTTGTCGAATGTGACCCAGGCTGGCATCATGG
>JALRGB010000317.1 GCA_023253575.1 Verrucomicrobiales bacterium | reverse complement strand
AGAAGGCAGCAGTCATCAGCTGTGTGTTCATATAAGTTTATAAAGCGCGAAAAAATGGACAGAAACAAATAAGGCGAAAACCAATGAGTGAATGCCAGAGCAGCGCGGTCGTCGTCAGATCAAATTTTGAATTATCAGGGCCAGGCAATTCTGCTCGAAACCGAAGCTCCATCAGAATCACCGCTCCCGGCATAGCCCCAACACCCTTATCCATACCAGACCGACCGAGTCAGCCAATGCCAAAACCAACCGCTCGACACAAAACTGTCAGGACAGCTTATCAAACTGTCATGCGCGAACGAGCAAACTTGCGCCTTGTCATCTCTGGTTTTGGGGTGCGGGAGAGCGGATTGATTGACATCAGAGCGAGCTGGCTGCTAGTACAGGAGCCATCCTCATTTTGCCATTCCTGCCATGCCTAAACACGCCGACATCAGCCGGGATCTGCGCCGCGAGATCGCTTCTGGAAAATACGCCGCCAGTGGACGCCTGCCGAGCGAGGCCCAGATTGTAGAAAGGTTCGGCGTTTCGCGCCCCACCGCCGCCCAAGCGCTGCGCACACTGCAGCACGAAGGACTGATCGAGCGTCGACCCGGCAGCGGCACCTACCTCAGCCACGCCAACGGCCTCCATGCCGCCGCCACCCTGCGACGACTCGGAATGATTGTGCCCGGGCTCGGCCAGATTGAGATTTTCGACATCATCTGCGGCGAACTGGCCAGCTTGGCGCGCGTCCATGATTTTGGCATGCACTGGGGCGGCACCCCGCAGGCCGGCAGCACGACCATCGGCCCCGGCGAGGCCGAAGAATTATGCGACCGTTACATCGAGGCGGACATCCGCGGTGTCTTTTTTGCGCCGTTTGAATTCACCCCAGACAACGAAGCCGCTAACCGGCGCATCACCGAGCGCCTGTCAAAAGCAGGAATTCAAGTCGTCCTGCTTGACCGCGACACCTGTGCTTTTCCCCAACGCAGCCGGTTTGATCTGGTGGGCATCGACAATTTCGCGGGCGGCTACCTTGCGGCCCGGCACCTCATCAAGCTGGGGGCCCGTCGTCTCAATTTCGTCTCTCGGCCGTTTTCCGCCACCACGGTGGATGCACGCCGGGCGGGGGCCGCCACCGCGCTGCGTGATGCCCGGCTAGAGGTCCCGGGCGATTTTGTCCAGCAAGGCGACTTCTCCGATAATTCCTTCGTCCGTCACCTCACCGCCGCGCGCCGCCTCGACGCCGTCATCTGCGCCAATGACTTGACCGCCGCTCAGTTGCTCCAAACCCTGCCCAGAGTGAAACTTTCCTGCCCACGCGATCTGCGCATCGTCGGCTTCGACGACTTGCGCTTCGCTACCCTGCTCAGCGTGCCGCTCACCACCATCCACCAACCCTGCCGCGAAATCGCCCTCACCGCCTTCAACGCGATGCGGGAACGACTGGCCGACCCCACCCTGCCACCCCGCAGCATTCTCCTCCCCCCCAGATTAGTGGTGCGCGAAAGCTGCGGCGCTTATAAATGACAGCCTCAGCCCACAACACGTCAGCCTGCCTAGCCCACCTCATCCGCCAGAATGGCTCCCCTCTCGCTGCGGACATCCCATTGGCAGATCCACATCACAGTGAGACGGCTAACTGTCATTTTGTTTGCATGAGGTGAGGGCCACCCCGGTCTACGGCTGACTAGATAGCAGCCCAGACGCGCGTCACATCATCATGATCATCAATAGCTTGGAGAAACTCTCCCACTTCAGAAAGCTGTTCCTCGGTGAGAGCGGGCTTATCTTTCGGCAGATACCCCAGCTCACTGGTCACCACGCTCCATCCGTGGGCGGCGAGCCATTGGCTAACTTCGGCGGTGGCGGCGCGTTCCGTGATGAAACGAGCACCTTTCCGGTCTTCCGGGATGTCGTCGTTTTGTTCGTGCGTCAGCGCTTCCACTTCGTTAGCGCCCGCCTCGATGGCGGCTTCTTCGGGATCGATGGTCTGATCTCCGGTATGCGCCTCGACCAAGCCCACGTGCTCGAACATAAATTTCACGCTCCCGGATGTTCCCAATGCGCCTTTGCGGAAAAGCATGCGGAGTTCTGAGGACGTGCGGTTGTTATTGTCGGTAACGGCTTCGACGATAACCGGCACTCGATGAGGGGTAAAGCCTTCGAAGGTCACGCTTTCCATGACGACTTTTTCGTCTCCGATGCCCGCTCCTTTTTTGATAGCGCGTTCGATCGATTCGCGCGAGACCGACTCTTTGCGGGCCTTTTCACAGGCGGCGAACAATCGCGCGTTCAAATCCGGCTCTGGCCCGCCCATTTTCGCGGCGACCATGATTTCCTTGACCAGTTTGCTGGTCGCCTGCGACTTCTTGAGCGAGGCGACCGCTTTTTTATCGTGCAACCATTGACGTCCCATAGACCTCTTTAATGACCGGAGCTGCGATGGAATTCAACAACGAAAATAAAATGAACCCGGTTCATTCGGGCAGCAGACTATTGATCATCTTGACATAGCTGAGGGCGGATTTGATGACCACTGTGACGACGACGATCACGGCCACGGCATACACCAAGCGCGGCAACCAGGTGGCCAACACTTGAGCCGTCTGATTCGCTTCGGCTTGAAAATAAGTCGACCAGCGGCCTGCTTCTTTTTCCAGAGATCCAGCCATCTCGGCACTGGTCAGGCTGTCCGCTAGTTCGATGGGAAACGCAGGATCTCCGGCCATCGACGGTCCCATGGGATAACCGGATGCCGTTTCTGCTGAAATCCGTTCGCAGGACGCCCGGACTTGCGCCGAATCAGAGGCAGAAGCGGCCAGCGTGATGGCGTCGGATGGCAGGCGCCCGGCCAGCAGGGCGATTTCCAATACTTTGCAAAATCTCGAGAGCGATTCCGCGCGTTTCCAGGAACCAATCAGCGGCAGCCGATGCAACAAACCATCGGTAAATCGATCGTCACGAGCGCGCCGCCCGACCGCCCTGACGGCTAGCCAGATCAACGCCACCGCCAGATGTAGAACGATCAACAGCCCCAGCGCCATGAAAAAAAAGCGCGTCAGCCCTTGGCCAAACGTCAGCATTAAGGCCGTGGGAACAATCGACAGATGGAGCACCAGCAGCGGGTAAATCAGCCCGGCGATAGCCTGCGACCGCGTGCGCGATCGCATCGTGAAAAACTCGGCCAGATAGGCAAAACCATCGGCGATGCGACCGCCTTTTTCGCTGGCCTCTAGGAGCGAATATTCCATAGGCGAGACAGCCGGTCGCAGCGCGCCCGCAATCGTCTGACCACCGTCCAACCCGTCCCGAAGCGCCTCCAATACCACCCGCCTCGGCCCGTCAGGCTTGCGTGACAACAAGGTAGCGGCCGCTTTATCAACCGGAAATCCTGATTCCAGCAGCCGAGCCAGCTCGCGATGCAGCAAAGCACGATGATCAAGTGAGTTCATATCAATAGAATGTCATCATCACGGCCGCTACTCTGACTCCGAACCCGGCTGGCTTAGCGGGCTCGACTGGCGGAAGGGGTAAAAAATGACGGGAGGGAGCAAGCAGAAAAAGGCGGTTACATTTGCGAGTAACACACTGATGCACAAGGCATGTCCCAGAACCGCTTCAATTCGTCATCCAGCTTCAACAGACTCAGCGAAACGCCGGCCATTTCCTGACACGTCACATACGGACCGACCAGCGTCTTATGCACCTTGATCCCGCGCGCATCGAGAATCGCTCGCGCTTCCTTCAGCACAATCAACAACTCCATCATCGTCGTCGATCCTAAGCTGTTGACCAGCAACACAACTTCGTCACCAGCCACGAATGGCAGGTCATCGCCAAACACCACATCCAGCAACTTGGGCGTCAATTCGGCCGCCGTCTGCATCGGCAGCAAGGCCACGCCTTTTTCACCGTGAATGCCCATACCCAGTCCAATCTCATCCTCGTTGAGGATAAATGTCGGATGCCCGGTCGCGGGGATCGATCCCGGGGCCATGGCGCAGCCGACGGATCGCGTATTGTCGCGCGCCTTGGTCACGATGCGCACCAATTCGTCGAGCGAATCAACAGTGGCCGCTGCCGCTCCGGCGATTTTGACAATCAAAACCAGCCCGGCGATGCCGCGGCGATCGTGTTTTTTGTCGGGTGGCGCACTCGCCACATCATCCCAAATCAGGATTGTTTTCGTTTCAATTCCTTCTTCAGCAGCCAGTTCGGCTCCCATATCGAAGTTGAGAACGTCCCCGGCATAGTTGCCATAGAGAAACAAGACTCCTTTTCCCTGATGCACAGCTTGGGCAGCTTCCAGAACGATGTCCGGTGGAGGCGCGGCAAAAATATCGCCGCAGGCAGCCCCATCCGCAAAATTCTGGCCAACAAGGCCGTGGTAGATCGGCTCGTGGCCGGACCCGCCCCCGACCAGCAACCCGACTTTGCCTGCGGGAAGATTGTTCATGACGATGCTGCCGCGTCCGACTTTGCGGGCCGCGCCGTCGTACGCCAGCACGAGTCCATCGAGAAGCTCGG
>JALRGB010000312.1 GCA_023253575.1 Verrucomicrobiales bacterium | reverse complement strand
TCCGGCGTCGCCGATGCATCCGCCGACGGCGCAGGACCTAGATTTGGGAGGTACTGGGTTTTCCGGTATGGCGATATGCGATAGCCTAACCGGATCATATCCAGCGCCATGGCAGGGGTTGTTTTATGTAGCTAATCCGATTTTAGGCAAGATTCATGCTGTGCGTGGTACATTATCGACTGAGGGGGTGTGGAGTTTTGCCAAGGCGGGTGATCTGGTGACGTGTGACGATCCGATGTTTCGCCCGATCGCTATCACCTTTGGTCCGGATGGATGTCTTTACATTACAGATTGGTACAATCGGATCATTTCTCACAACGAAATTGCCCGCGACCATCCTGCCCGCGACAAAGAACGCGGCCGGGTCTGGCGCGTTCGGCATCAAAGCCAGCCGGCGCCTCAGGTTCTGGATATGACCAAAGTCGCCACCGCGGCGCTTCCGGTCCATCTGACCGCGGACAATACGTGGGAAATGCGGGCGGCCTGGCACCAGATCGGCCAGCGTCAGGCCAAAGAAACCATTCCCGCGCTGGTGGCCTTGCTGAAAGATGAAAATGTCGCGGTTGATGCGCGCATCCACGCCCTTTGGTCGTTGGAGGAACTGGGGCATTTTGAGACCAGCCTGTGGCGCCAGTTGCTTGAGAGCTCATCGATCGATCTGCGGCGCGAGAGCATTCGGGCGATGTCATCGTTGCGCGTGCCCGAAGCCACCGGCTTCACCTTGCTGCAGCCGCTCGGCTCCGAAACGAGCTGGACCGTGCGTTATGAAATCCTTCGGTATTTCCGCCGCGCGGCGGGGCCGGTTGTGCCCGATCATGTCGCTTGGCTCAAACAGGCGACGGCCAGCCCGGCGCCTCAAGACAGCGTGGCCGGATGGAATGGGTCGTATCTGGCGCTCGGAGGGTCATACGAACGAGCCTTTCATGATTTCCTGCTCATGCTGGCCGAAACCAAATCCGGCGCCGCGCTGGCTGCGGAATCGAAGTGGGATACGGTTCTCTCCACGGATCCGCCGCCCACCGTCGAGCAGACGGCGCAGGTGACAAAACGATTGGCTGCCGTCAAAGCGGCGCTTCCCATGGCCAAAGCGGCCGATGGCCAGACGTTGGTGGAAAACATCTGTCTGACCTGCCACATGATTCACGGCCGCGGCGTGGGATTTGCTCCGCCGCTGGATGGCTCGGCCCGCCGAGATCTTGATGGTTTGCTCACGGCCATCGTGGCGCCCAATGCCGCGGCGGAGAATGTGTTCCAACTCTATCGGGCCGAGAAACATGATGGGACACTTATTGAAGGCTTTAAACGCACGGAGGACGTCAATGAGCTCACCATCCTTCTGATGGGTGGAGTTCCGGTGAAAGTGGCGCTCGCAGATCTTAAGGCCGCCGGCTATATTCGGGGCCGTTCCATGATGCCTGACGTGACCGGTGCCATGAGCGATGTCGAGGTGGCCTCGATCGTGGCGTATCTGCAGACCGTGCCGTGACGGCCGGTTGAGCGCTCGTCGGGTCGGCGTAGTGCATCCGTGTGGCCAGAGCCCTGACCGGCCCCATGCTCAGGGTAGACGGGTTTCGTGAGCGCCGAAGGCGGAGTACTCATTGGGAGTGCAGGTGAGGAGGATGACCTGCAAGCCGCGAAGCGCGGCGAGGCTGAGCATGCGTTGCAATGATTGGACGCGTTCGGGGTCGGTGTAGGCGAAGGCGTCGTCGAAGACGACGGGCAGGCAGCCATCGTGGTCGGCGGCGAGGATTTCGGCCATGGCGAGCCGGGCGGCGGCGGCCACTTGTTCTTTGGCACCGCCGCTGAGGGAGTCGAAGTGAAATGTGTGTCCCCCGGGACGGATGAGATCGAGGCTTTCGATGCCGGATTTTGACAGATTGACGCGGGCTTCGGTGCCATGGCCGAAGAGGCACTGGAGGTAGCCGGAAATCTTGGCGGCGAGCGGCTCGACGAGCGACTGGTTGATGGAGTCGCGGGAGGCGACAAAATGGTGGTGGAGCATGGCGATGGCGCGGGCTCGGCGGTGTTCGGAGGCGAATGTCTCGCGTGCAGCTTCGGCGCGGGCGTGGGCTGTTTGGACGTCAGTTTCGGGGTCGCTGCTGCCATCGAGGGTGAAGCGGCTGCGGGCGATGAGTTGTTGATTTTCGGCGTCGCGGCGCCGGTTTTCCTGCAGGCTGAGGGCGCGTTGTAGACGTTGTTGATCGGAGGCGAGTGTTTCCGGGGATAGGGAAGCCACGGCTTGGCGGGTGGCTTGTAGTTGACTGGCAGCGAGTTGTTCGGCCTCGTGAGCGGTGGCGATGGCTTGCAGGCGGGTGCTGGCTGGGCCGTTGTTTTCCTCGTGGATTCTGATTTGGGTTTGCAGGTCTCGTTGGTTTTGCCGGTCGGCGGTGATTTGGTTCTGGTGTTGTTGGTGGGAGTGGATGGCGTTTTGCCATTGATCGTGGGCGGTTTCGGCGGCTTGGCGGGCGGCGGTTTCGTTGGTTTCGGCGGCGGCCAGAGTGGAGCGGGTTTCGGCGAGGTGGGTGTTGGCTTCGGCGAGAGTGGTGATGGTGTGGGCGGCCGGATCTGAGCCGGCGAGGGTATGTCGGCGGGCGGCTTCGGCGCAGGCGCTTTCTTTTTCGGCGGCGGCGTGTGCGATTTCGGTGGCGATGGTTTCGCCGCCGAGGTCTTTCCAGCGGAGGTGAAGTCGGGCTATCTGTGGCTCGAGCTGTTGCCGTTGTTCCAGAATGGTCGCGGCCTCTTCCACGTCGCGCACGGTGTGAGTGAGAAGGGCGGCCGCCAGCGCTAGACGGGTGGTTTCGGCTTGGGCGCGGCAGTCGGCGAGCGAGGTGCCGCCTCCTGGGTGGATGCGCACGCGGGTGCCATCGCTCGTTTTTAGTTCACCGACATCGGTGAGAATGGTGGTGGCGCCCGGCGCGAGCGGGATGCCATCGAGGAGTACGGGCTGAGGAGAAGCGATGATTTCGAGGCCGGTGGCCATGGCTTCGAGGGTGGTTTGGGCGTGGCTGGCGTCTCGTTCGAGCTTGCGCAGCCGGGCGAGGTTGGGGCCGGTCAGGACGGGCATGGGCGAAAGCCTAGCCTGAAGGGAATTGAGCTCGCTGCGGATGGACTCGATGGTAGCGGCGCGATCGAGAACGTGTTGATGGGCGGCGGTTTTGTCGAGGGTAGAGAGGATGGCGGCGGCGAGGTCATGTTGCAGGCGCGCCTCGCGCGTGCGGGCTGCTGATTCGCGCAGTGTGCGGGCGGCGGTTTCGGACCGGAGGTGTGCGGATTTTTCGGTGGCGGCGAGCTCGGCGAGTTTCTCTTCGGCTGGGCGCAACAATTGGGCGGTGGTGGCGTGTTCTTGCTGGAGATCGAGAATGCGAGTGTGGGCTTTGGCCAGCTGGTCACGGCGGGCGGCGGCATGTTCTTGTTCCTGACGCTGAACGATTTCCTGACGGCGCAGCTCCTCGACCTGTCGGATATTTTGGTCGATAGCGGCCAGCTGAGTGAGCAGGGCGGGCCGGGCGGCTGTGGCTTCGGCGATGTCGCGCTCGGCGCGGGCGTGATCCTGCACAGCCTGATGGAGGCGGGTGGCCGATTCGGTGGCCAGCTGCAGCGCGCGTTCGGCTGCTTCGAGGTTTTCCCGGGCCAGTTCCGGGCTGGAGCCGGCTTTTGGTTTTCCGGTGGCGGTAAACAGGGAGTCGTATAGGTCGGCCATGTGAGCGGCGACACGCTGGTCGTGGGCCGATTGCATCACAGCGCCTAAGCCGTCTTTTTGGAGTCGCTGGACGAGAGTGTCCGTGTGTTCGGTGGCATAAGCGGCCGGATCCGCGCCAGAACTCCCTTGCCAAACCCAGAGATGGGCCCAGAGCGAGGCCAGCTGACTAGCGGCCCCATGCCCGCCCGCGGGCTCGATCTTCAGCAACTCAGATAGCTTGGATTCGGCCTCGGCATCGAGCAGCGTGACCTGTCCTTGGCTGGTGAGCCGGGTGCTACCCCTCGAGACAGCAAATCGTTTTTCCAGTTCCCACTGGCGGCCGGCGGCCTCGAAATGGAGGACGACTTCCGGATCGCTGAGGTGAATGGTCGAGACCATTTCTTTTTGTATTTTG
>JALRGB010000306.1 GCA_023253575.1 Verrucomicrobiales bacterium | reverse complement strand
ATCGGCCCGGTCACCTTCACCGAGACTTCGGTGGGAACCTGCCCGACCGTCATCACCCGGACTTGGACCGCCATCGATGACTGCGGCAATGAAGCCACCGCTTCGCAAACCCTGACCGTGGTTGACACGACTCCGCCTCTTGTGCCCGTGTGGCTTGCCGACGTGAATCTGACCTGCGCCGAGTGTGACATTGATCCACGGAATACCGGTACACCCGTAGTGAATGCGGATAACTGTGGCACGGTGACCACGAGCTATGAAGACATAACAGACTCCGGAGAAGGAACCTGCCCCCGGGTCGTGAAGCGTCGCTGGACCGTATCCGACGGTTGCAACGAAGTCACCCATGAGCAGATCATCCAATGCCTGCCGACCAGCAAAGTTGTCGTGACCAACAGTTCGCTGTGCAGTTACGACATGGACCCATCGACTGATTGCAAGGATTTCCGGCTGCTCTTGACCCAAGATCCAAAAAACCACCCAAAATACAAGATTACTGCCAGTAATCCGGGCCAAACCTATTACAACCTATTCTATAAAGGAACCGCCGGAAGCACAGTGACCTTCAATATCACCCTACCCTATCCCTATGTGACGCAAGGAGCGCAACCTATCCATGCCTACGATGGGGTCACGGTTCGCATGGAAAACGGCGAAGAGTGCTACGAGCCAGAGCGTGCCTTCTATGTCGGTTCGACGCAGATGGGACTGAATGAATATATTACGCAGACCTACGGATCCGCGACCAGCTTCAGCGTGCCCCTCGTCGTGCCTTCCACCGGGTTTATCTATTTGAATATTCACTTGGATTACGGCCTAAAAGGTTCAACCGGCTACTCGCCGAACGCCAATGGTGATGTTTTAGATTCTACCGGTAAGATTATCATTCCGAATCGGGGAACCTACACCTTCTCTTCTTCCTTCGGATTTGAATCCGTGAGCGACTCAATCTGCAACATCAACGTCTTCAAGAAACTGCCGGGAGTCGGCGGATTGGCGACCATCCCCTACACGACGCCTGACGGCATCACCGGAAAGATCCCGAAGGCAGGTTGCACCGCGGTGCTAAAAGACTCCAAGGGGACAATCCTCGCCAATGGCGTGACGGATAGCGACGGTTGGTACTTCTGCAACTTCAAGTGGACCGGAAAACAGTCGACGGTATTCGTCACCCTAACCCCACTAGGACGTAGCCCCATCACCCGGTCAGCTACCCTGAAGAGCAATGGCTATGTGCAGATCGACTTCGAAATCCCCTAAACGGGAGCGCGATGTCGATCCGATTCAACCGCATCAGCCCGGCGGCCTTGGCCGCCGGGTTTTGATTTCCTGAGCAACCGGACGGCTCCCGGCCAGTGGTTATTTTAAGCAGATATTGAATCAACTCAGTGAGTCAAATTTTTCAGCATGCCTCCCATCATGAAACCACTCATTCAGCCAAGCCGTCACCGCCGTAGATTTGTTCGTACGGCATTGGGCGTCGGCAGTGCAGTACTCCTCGGTGTTTTGTCACTGTATTATCCGTTCCCAAGCCCCTCACCGGAGGCCCCGGAATCGCCCAGAGAGTCCAGCGCCACCCCGAGGGTCGCGTCCCCCACCAAGGAGGTGATCCCGGACACTCTGAGCACCGACCCGGCGGTGACCTTGGAACCACCGGCGAGGCGGCCCATGGCCTCGGTGGAAACCCGCCAGTGGGTCGAAGCCTTGAGCCGCACGAACTACGATGGTACTCCGCTGTCGTGGGAGCAGGCCGCTGCTTGGAAACAGCAATGGCAGGCCTTGGTCCAACAGGGTGCCGCCGGCCTTCCAGCCATCCGCGATTTTCTCGAACTGAACGAAGACATCGATTTCGTACCGGCCGACAGCCAAATACTGGGCTACTCCTCGGTGCGAAACGCGCTCTTTGACGCGATCCGTCAGATCGGTGGACCGGACGGCACTGAAGCCGCATTGACGGCGTTGCGTAGGACCGCCGATCCACGCGAAATCCTCACTTGGGCCCGCCATCTGGAATCCATGGCCGAAGGTGAACACCGGCAGCCGATTCTGGACTCAGTCAGACAAGCTCTCGCCATGGCCAAACGCGGGGAGCTGGCCGAATACGATGTGGGGCCGCTGTTTGAAGTGCTCCAGAAGTATGGCGGAAGTGCCGCGCGACCGGACCTCGAAGAGGCGGCCCGGCAATGGAAATACTATGGAATCATCGGACTGGCGAATCTTCCGGAGGGGGAGGGCATTCCCTCGCTGATCCGGATGGCGACGGAACCTAGCAGTCTGAGCGGGCTTGCTGTGGAGCTCCTTGCGCAGGTATCGCTGCAATACCCGGAAGCCCGGACGGTGCTTTTGGATCAGGTGAGCGCTGGGAAGATAATCCCCAATCAATGGCCTTATCTGGCCTCGGTCCTGAGTGGCGACTACTATCAATTGCCTGATGCTCTGTTGTTTGCGGCGCAGAATGGGGCTCCCATTGACCGCCAGAAGACCACGCATATCGGATTTGGGAATCAGAACTTCTACAAAGGGCTGCCGCCGGGCGGAGTCTCCCCGGATCAGGTGGCCCGGCAACTCGCACTGGTGGAGGAAATTGCTGCCACGACCCCGGATGCCACCGCCAAAGCGGTCCTGCAAACAACTAGGGATGTCCTGAACCAGCGGCTTTCCCGGCTGACCACTCCTCTCGCAACTTCCTCCCCATGAGAACTTGAAACATAACTCAAATCCACATGAACCATCCATTGCCCGCTGCAAAGAAATTCTCCGGTCCCTTCCTTGATAATAATCAGCCGTCCAAAAGCGACCCGCCCAGAGTCGCCGGGCCGCGTGATCCGGCCGCGATTGACCGACTGAGGAAGGCGGCCGCCGTCCTGTTCGGTACCGCTCTTGGCATCGCGGTCTATCTCGCCTGGCAATCCGCCGCCGGCAAGGTGATGCCCGGCTGTAGTCCGGGCAGTGGTTACGGGCAAATCCTAAACAGCCGCTGGAGTGTCGCTGCGGGCATCCCGGTCAGTCTACTGGGTGCCGTGGTCTATGCGGCGATGCTGTTTTCGTCACTCCGGCCAGGCCTGCCCCAGTGGCAGCGCCGGGCTGAATGGGGCGCCTCCGGACTGGTTCTCGGCGGGGCGCTCTGGTTCACCATTGTTCAAGCCTTCATCCTCCATGCCTTCTGCCCGTGGTGCACGGCGGCCCATCTGCTGGCCGTCGGGGGAGTGGGGGCACTCTGGCTGGCCAACCGGAAAATCCCGCAAGCCTCCTTCGACCGCCCTAGCCTAGCCATGTTCGCCCTGCCGCTGGCTGCCGTCATAAGTCTGGCCATGCTCCAAAGCCTGAGCCCTGCACCGGAACGGATTGGGCAACAGACCCTTCCTCACTCCCTCAACTCCGACCCCAACTCTGGCTTCCTTTCATTATATGACGGGCAGATCACCCTCGACCCTGCTACCCTGCCTACGATCGGCCTGCCCCATCCGACGGTCACTGCGGTCGCCCTCACGGATTTTACCTGCCCCCATTGCCGCGAATTGCACCGGACCCTGACCGAAGTGGCGGGACAACGTCCCGGGCAATTCGGAGCCGTCTTATTGCCCGCCGCCTACGAACCAGAGGCGCGCGAATTGCACCGGATCATGCTGGCCCTTTGGCGTATCGACCCGGAATGCTATCGAAAATTATCGGACGAACTGATCACGGGCGCCTTGGAGCCCAACCCCCGGACCGTCCTGGAATTGATCGAACAGCAACTGAACGGCCGGTTCTACGAACTAGCATGGGCCCAATCGGGCTGGGTGCAGGATACCCTGCGCCTAGGGCAGGAATTATTGGCTCTGAATGGCCAGGAAAGCGGGGCCTCCACCCTACCTCAAACCATGATCCTCAATAAAGTGCTAACTGGTTCCCCGCGTCCCGAAACCCTGACGGCTTTGTTGGATGTGATGCCGAAATTAACTCTCACTGCTACCGCCAAAACGGTACCCGTGCCGACCGCCCCCGCCGCAGACCAGTCATCGGGTTCCGCCCCGGTCATCACCTTCAGTTCAGCCACAGTTGATCTCGGGACCGTAACCAAAGGCGAACCCGCCGCGAAGCAGGTCACATTCACCAATACCGGCAATGCACCTCTGACCATCACCCACATCAAGGCGAGCTGCGGATGTACCACCGTCGAGGGGTGGCAGCAAACCGTGGCTCCCGGCCAACAGGGTTCCTTTGAACTCAAACTAGATACAGCGAGATTCATGGGAGCCATCACTAAAACCGTGGATGTGGAATCAAATGCGGCCAATGGCATGGTCCGCCTTTCCCTCAAAGCTCTCATCTGGAGCCCAGTCACTATCAATCCGGCCATCGTCTCCTTCGGATCGGTTCTCAAAGGCACTAAAATCGAACCGCGCACCGTCGAAATCACCGTCACGGATGAGGAACCTCTAAAGATCGCCGGGGCCACCAGCAACAACCCGTATTTCCAAACCGAAATGAAACCCATCGAGGAAGGACGGAAATATCAATTGACCGTGTCGGTACCGGAGCTGGGGGACCGTCCGCAAAATTCGGAAATCGTGCTCCCGCTCGGCCATCCCAAACTCAGGGAACTGAAACTCCCGGTATACATCAATCCGGTTGATCCAGTGGTGGTGCAGCCCACCCAGCTCAATCTCGCCACCGCTTCGCTGCGGACCGGCACGACGGCTTCGATCACTATATTCTGCCACGATCCGACCTTGGCCACCCTAGAAGTCACCGACCTGACCTACTCCGGGAGCCTCGATGCCGCCTTGTCTTTCGAGCGGCAGGGGAACAACCGGTGGGGCCGGGTCCAGCTTACTTTCCCCGCCGGATTCAATCCGGGCGACGGCAGGGAAGCTTCCGTAAGCTTCCGCACCAATCATCCCCAATATGCCCGCATCACCGTTCCGGTGCGTTTCATCGGCGCCACCCCGACGGCAGCGCAAACACCAGCCGGAACTTTGATCCGGTAATCCGCCGCCGTCCCGTCTGGAAGATTCCGCTCCGGTCACCGCGTTACTTCGCGAAGCCTCATCAGCAACTCTCCCTCAGATCGACCACCCCTGACGGAAAGTCGGGGTGATGAATTGATTAGCCTCTTCGTCATTGGTGAATTTCATCTGCTGAGCGTCCCATTCCAGCCGGGTACCGGACCGTCGAATGGCGATCATACCGAGCAGCCCGATCTCGCTGAGGGCGCCGCCGTATTCAAAGTTTGAGCCGGCCTGTCGATTGGCGCGAATCGCATCGAGCCAGTCGTTTTGATGGTGTCCACCCTTAACTCGTGCGATCGATTTTTCGGGCATTTTAAAGTCCTTCATGCGGGCCTCGGGGATGAGGCGGCAGCCGCCGGCGCCGTGTGATCCGTGCATTATTTTGCCTTGATCACCAATGACGACGGCCCCATTGCCGATCACTTTGCGGTTTTCCCGGGTGAGTTCCTCCGGCTGGGGAATGGTGAAATCGCCATCATGCCAGATGATTTTGACTGGACCTCGATCTCCCTTGGCTGGAAATTCAAACGTGATCCGGGCGCCCTGCGGGTAGAATTCCGCGTGCTGCTTCGGGTCATAACCCTTGGTCTCGGCAGTGATG